>JAURHO010000116.1 GCA_030833265.1 Crocinitomicaceae bacterium
CCGGGAGGCATCATTGCACCATGCGCCACTGCCGCGCAAGAAGTAGTAACCAATGGTTGGTCGCCTTCCAAAAGAAACAACATATATTCGAATGCAGGCATCGTTGTTGGTATAGAACCAACAGATTTTGCCCAAGCCAAAGATCCTTTTGTTTGTTTGAACTTTCAAAAAGAAATAGAGAAGCGCTGTTGGGAAGCGGCAGGCCAAACACAAAAGGTACCCGCCCAGCGCCTCAAAGATTTCGTCGAAGGCAAATTAAGTACCAGCTTTCCGCGAAGCTCCTATCAACCCGGAATTGTAAGTGTTAATCTTCAAGAGCTTTTCCCAGCATTTGTCTACGACCGTCTCAGACAGGCCTTCCTCGATTTCGATCAAAAAATGCCAGGCTTTCTAACCAATGATGCAGTAGTTCACGCTCCTGAATCCAGGACCTCATCACCTGTTCTTATTCCAAGAGATCCGCTTACTTTCAAACACCTTGAAATTTCCAACTTGTATCCAATCGCCGAAGGCGCTGGTTATGCTGGTGGCATTGTATCGGCTGCCATTGACGGCCTCAATTGCCTCGAGAAAATTGCTTTAGAAAAATAGCGCTTAAGCACTCAAGAAGCGCTAACTTTGCAACATGCAAAGAGTTGTGGTTGGTCTTTCTGGTGGAGTTGATTCAAGTGTGACAGCGTATCTTTTACAACAACAAGGATACGAAGTGATTGGCATGTTCATGCGCAATTGGCATGATGAAAGTGTAACGCTTTCAGATGAGTGCCCTTGGATAGACGACTCAAATGACGCCCTACTCATTGCCCAACAACTTGGCATTCCTTTTCAGGTCATCGATTTATCAGCGCAATACAAAGAACGCATCGTCAATTACATGTTCAAGGAATACGAAGCTGGGCGCACCCCAAACCCAGACGTACTTTGCAACCGAGAAATCAAATTTGACGTTTTTCTCAATGCAGCTTTAGAACTAGGCGCAGACTTCGTGGCAACCGGCCATTATTGTCAAAAAAGAGAAAATACAGACGGATCCTTTAGCTTGCTAGCTGGTGCAGACCCAAACAAAGACCAATCTTATTTTTTGTGTCAGTTGCGACAAGAACAATTGGCCAAAGCACTCTTTCCCATTGGGCACCTCCAAAAAGCTGAAGTCAGAGCAATCGCCGAAGCACAAGGCCTCGTTACTGCCAATAAAAAAGATTCACAAGGTTTGTGCTTTGTGGGTAAAATTGCCTTACCAACTTTTCTTCAACAGCAATTGGCACCAAAAGAAGGCCCCATCATTGAAGTTTCACCAACGCTCGAACAATTCAAGACTTACCAGCAGCTCCAACCTACGCTTGAAAACATTGAAGCTTTAGCGAAAGCCTTTGAATATCAACCTTCAGACGGTTTGCAAGTAACGACACATCAGGGGGCGCATTATTACACGATTGGTCAGCGCAAAGGACTGCACATTGGCGGTAGACCTGAACCAAGCTTCGTCATTGGCATAGATACCGTGCAAAATATTGTTTATAGCGGTCAGACTGAAAAGCATCCAGGGCTCAATCGCTGGGCCTTGAAACTTGAAAACGAAGATCTTTCTTGGTTTAACAAGCATGAAGGATTTGAAAAAGAAGGTGTGCTCAAGTGTCAGGTCCGAATTCGGTATCGTCAACCTTTACAAGATGCCATTCTTGTTCGAAAAGATTCAGGATATTATATATTATTTGAGTCGCTGCAAAAAGGCATTACTCCCGGGCAGTTTGCAGCTTGGTATCAAGGCCATGAATTATTAGGGAGCGGAGTCATTGCCTATTAAATTTAGGGCAAAAAAAAAGACCGCAAAGCGGTCTGATCTATCTAAAAAACAACAACTTTATTGCTGAATATCGAGGTTGGGTATTAGTTTAAAATCAAGGCAAAAGCTTGTGGCTCTTCAATTAACTTGATTTCTGTGTTGCGTATACTATCTAATAAGTCAGCAACTTCAAAAATATTGAGTGAGCTTTGTGTTCCAAGTTCACGGTGCTGATCTAGTTTAAGCTTCGCTTGGCGAAGTGATTTAGTGCGGAGTGATTGTATGCTTGTTGTCATGTTTGTTTGTTTTGGGTGCTCTTACGCCCGCTTTGATTTCAAAGTTTCATTTTGAGCATTTTTTTTCATGCAACAAAGTAAATGATGTTAGTTATCTTTCTTATTAACAATACTTTAAGTCAATAATTTTAATTGATGTTTTTTCAACATTATTCAAATTGAACTCCCTAAAAATTGTCAATAAACGTTATCTTGGTTGTGCTTATCTTTGTGTCGTGAAAAAATTACTCTATCCACTTTTGTTTGTTTTGGCTGCTTGCCAAAATGATGCTATTGACGCCACCACTCCTGTTCAAGAAGAACAGTTACCCACAAAGGGCAAACAAAGTCTTGCACAATATGCGGAGCGCATGATGCGGGCCAAACTTGGCATTCAAGCCAATGAGCAACTTGACTACAAAATATACAAAGCCCAGCTTGATCCCGACGGCATCGAAGACGCCATCATTACTCTAAATCGAAAAGACTTTGCCATGAAAGAAGCCATGGCCTCGCCTAACCCAGCCAAACGCGCCGAACTCGGCTTCATGGGCAACTACAATTATTTCTTCTTTTTTGATGGCAAACTCGATATGCTGTCACCACCCATAGCCATTCCATCCTCCCCACTATTACCTTTGAATGTCACTTTTGAAAACATCAGCTCTGAGGACTATAAAGACATTCTCATTGATTTTCGCATACGCAATGCGAGTTACAAAGACTTTTATACAGTCAGTAATCATACACCTCGTCGTATTTTTCAATTTAAGAATTTTGACGGCTTAGGCACAGGTGTAACCGAAGCATATCACTTTGAATTTGGCGCAGGCTCTTACGGACCTCAAAAGAACATTTTTGTGATGGAAGCTCAATTAGGCGCATTGCCACAAGGTGAAGATAAAAATACGTTTGTCCCAAGCATCAAGCCCATTGAAAAGATCAAGTATACTTTCTTTTATTTGACTAAGGAAGGTAAGTATGCAACGCTTGATCAGCGCTGATTTTCACAATTTACAAATTCAAATCAAACAAAAAGGCGGAGTTTACACCCCGCCTTTTCTATTCAATGAATTTAATTTCAAGTTGATCAGCGCTTAGAAATTTCCTCTAAGTGTGAGCATGAAATTTCTTCCTGGAGCTGAAATGTTTGAAGCAAATAATCTGTAGTTTGTATCTAAGATATTTTCACAGGCAGCTTGGATGCTGAAATTTTGATTGACTGAATAATTCAATCTTAAATTCAAGGTATACCAACTTGGCATTCCCGCTGGCGTTGCGTATGCAAAATTATCCTCTCCGATCAGGTTGTAATCTTCGAGTTTTTTCCAACCAGAGTACTGCACAAAAAATTCAGCGCGCACTTTCGTTTTCTGATAAATCAAAGAAGCCTTACCAAAAGCCGGAGCCACGTGATCTAATGGATAAGGAATGGTATCGGTTAAGATACGACCATGCGTAAAATTGTAAGTGGCTTGCAGTGAAAAGTTATTGGCAATTTTAGCATTTAATAGGAGCTCAGCGCCTAATACTCTAGCTCTGGCAGCATTTGTAGTAGTCAGGACCGCGCTCATTTCGCCATCGTAAAGCACACTATCTGAACCATTAAACGTTCCGTTTTGTACGGTAAGCGCATTGGTTAAATAGGTAGCATACAAATTAGTAGCAACCGTGAGTCGCTTATTTAATGCATACTGAATCCCTAACTCTCCGTTATAGGCATATTCGCTTTTCAAATTTGGATTAGGTACAATTACACTTCCAGGCACCGATTCAAAGACCTTAGTAAGGTCATCGACATTCGGTGCTCTGAAGGCCGTTGATCCGTTCAAGGTAAACTTCCAATTTTCGGTAGGTAGATAAATTAAACCTAAATTACCGTTTAACGCAAGGTGATTTTGCTGGATCGAATTAAATGGAAAAGGGAAGAAAGTTTGGTCGATAAATTTAGAATTCAAAGCAACTTGTGATAAACGCAACCCATCATTTAAAATCAAATGCTCAGAAATTTCATAAGTGTGTGACGCGTAAAGTGCGGCACCTTGCATTTTCGAACCTCCATCCGGATAACGCGTATCAAGTGCTGCTTGCTCTCCTGTAATGATATTCTCTGCATAAGCAGTTGAAGCTACCTGATTTAAATAAGCTTCGGCACCATAGCGCAATTCATGCTTGCCCATTTTCTTCATCAAATCTAGATTCAGCGTATAGATATTCAAATTCTCGATGCGGTGGTTACGAGTGTCTTTTTGAAAACGTCGATCTATTCTACTTTCTTCTATGCCTTGATATGCAGCTATCAATCTTGCTTGATCATAAAACTTGGTTGCATTTGACAACTCTAAAGTATAGGCTGTTAAAAGTCTAAATTGAGGGCCATAATACCACTCAGCAAATTTTGGTTTTGAACCAGAAAGTTGGGTGAGACGGTCATAGCGATCCACATTACTTGAGTTAGATAATTGCAAATTGAGTTGATGCAAGACTCCTGGCTTTTGTGCGAATGAAAATTTCTGTAGCACATCATATTGTGAATAGCCCGAGCCAACTTGTAAGTTGCTGTCCAAATTAGTCATCATGCTATCTTGACCATTGATACGTGAAACATACCAATTGCGAACGCCCAAATTACCGATATCAGAAGAGCGCTTTGCTCCTTGTCTGAGATCACCATAATTAGCATATGAAAAAGAGGTAAGCGAACCAAAACGACGGTTGGCTACATTAACTTGTGCGTTGGCCGCATAACCATTGGCAGCACTAAAGTAACGCGTATAAGCACCTGCCTTCACCAAGAGTTCGTCAGATGTGCTTAATTGCACCTTTTTTGTTTGAAAAGACATCACGCCACCGATGGCGTCAGAGCCGTAAACGACAGATCCAGGGCCAAAAACAAGCTCCACTCTGTCCATATTGGCTTGATCAAGTGTGATGACATTTTGAAGGTGTCCACCGCGATAAATGGCATTATTCATGCGAATTCCATCTACAACAAGTAGTACTTTATTGGTCTCAAAGCCACGAATAATTGGGCTACCACCACCAAGCTGACTTTTTTGTACAAAAATGGAGCCCGACTGAGCAAGTACATCAGCCATAGATGTTTGCTGCTGAAATTGGATTTCACCCGCCCTCATAACTTGTATTTTTTGGGCGACATCTTTCCTTTTTTCTTGAGATCTGTTGGCAGAAACCACCGTTTCTTCTTCTGTTTGTGAATTAGGTTCCAAGCGAATGACAACTTCAATTGAAACATCTGCACCTATCTGTTGATTTTCTCCTTGATTTTTATCGGCTTGCAGCGGAACAACTGTGGTTAGGTAGTCTGGATGTGAAAGTTCGACGGCATTGGGTTGCTTTTGAAAAGCGAATTCACCCTTGTTGTTTGTATAATAGATGCCATCTGGAGTTTTAACTTTTACCCCAACAATTGGTTGTGCAGTAAAAGCGTC
>JAURHO010000117.1 GCA_030833265.1 Crocinitomicaceae bacterium
TCTCGGGCGTAATTTCTGGGTAGCGTTTTTTCGCACCTTCATAGGTAAGATGCTTGAGATAGGCGTTTTCACCGCGTTTGCCACCATCTTGCGCATCGAGTGGATCAATGAACTGACTCGGGATGTCAAAGGCGGGTAGCAAGACCTCACGTGCGAGGCCGTAGTGCTCACATTTTTCTATGATTTCAGAAATGCTCTTGATTGCTTGAGGTAGGTCTGCAAACAAGGCAATCATTTCCTCAGAGGAACGCATGTAGTAGGTGTCGTTCTCGAGGCCGTAACGAAAACCCCGACCACGACCTTTAGGCGTTTCTACTAGTTCGTTGTCTTTGACACATAACAAAACGTCATGAGCAAGTGCATCCTTTTGCTCGATGTAATAGGTGTTGTTGGTGGCAACTAAGGCAACATTATGCTTGGCGGCAAGTGCCACAAGTAAGGGGTTTACACGTTCTTCGACCTCCAAATTGTGTCTGCCAATTTCAATATAGAAATCAGGCCCAAAGGTTTCTTTCCACCATAGCAAAGCTTCTTCGGCTTGGTGCTCACCTACATTTAGAAGCAAATTGGCAATTTCTCCGTACAAATTTCCACTAAGAACAAGGAGATCATCTTTGTATTGAGCAATCAGCTCTTTGTCAATTCTCGGGACATAATACATCCCTTTGGTATAGGCTATTGAGGCAAGTTTGATTAAGTTTTGATAACCATTTTTATTTTTGGCTAAAAAGACTATTTGGTAGCCGTTATCTTTGACCGATTTATCTTGGTGATTGCGGCAAACATTGAATTCACAACCGATAATAGGTAAAATTTCTTTGCCGTTATAGGGTTCGTTCTTTTCAAGTGCTTCGGCTCTTTCTGCCTTAACCTTCGCGTTGTGGGCGGCAGCGGCTTTTTCAAATTGAAAAGCAGCCATCATGTTGCCCGTATCGGTAAGTGCGACGGCAGGCTGCCCTAAAGCCACCGCTTTTTGGATAAGGCCAGCAACCTCAGCCGTGGATTGCAAAATGGAGAACTGCGTATGGTTGTGAAGGTGTGCAAAAACGAGGTCATTGAGTACTTCTTGGCTAACCTCAACCTTTGGCGTAACAGCAGCAGTTTTGGCAGCGCGTAGTTTTTCGCTTTCGGCTTTTAAATTGAGGTGCTGAAGACCAATTTTTTGAATCGGGTTTGGGTTAAGAACCCGAAAAGATTCATAGTAACCTGGCTCTTGAAGAATTTCTTCAAGGGTGTAATGCTCTTTGCGAATGAGCTCGAGAAAACAACGCGTTGTTGACTCGACATCGGCAGTGGCGTTGTGCGCCTCTGAAAAAGATTCTTGAAAGAGAAATTCGTGTAATTCTGTAAGTGTAGGTAATTTAAAACGACCGCCTCTACCGCCCGGGATCTGACACAATAAGGCCGTTTTTTCTGTACAGGTATCTAGCACCGGCTTAACTAATGGCGTATCTTGACCCTGACGCACATATTCGGCACCCAACACATTGATGTCAAACTTGAGGTTATGGCCAACCATAAAATTGGCACGGCTCAGGTCTTTGTTGAATTGCGCCAACACTTCTGAGAGGTCTTCTCCTAAAGCATGTGCCAATTCGGTAGAAATTCCGTGAACACGTTCGGATTCAAAAGGAATATTATAGCCCTCTGGTTTGATAATGAAATCTTTTTGAGAGATGAGCTCACCAGATTCATCGTGAAGTTGCCACGCCAATTGAACCACACGCGGCCAATTGTCGGTGTCGGTGATTGGGGCGTTAAAGTCACGGGGTAAGCCCGTAGTTTCGGTGTCAAAAATGAGGTACATGCGCAGCTAAAAATGGAACTTCTAAAGATAGAAATTAGTGCGGCAATTCTTGACGATTGTTGATAACTATTGTTGAGCAAGTGCTTGCTCCCAATAAGCGTTGAGCAGCACCACCAAGCGGCGCGAAATGTTGTTTTGATAACGTTTGGTTCGGTAACCACCGACCCAGTTGATGCCGCGAATGGCGTTGGTTAAAAAGACTTCATCTGCAGCTAATAAATTTTGGGGCATCAGTGCACACTCATATACTTTTATACCATTAGCCAAGGCCAAGTTGATGACCTGCATGCGCATCGTGCCTGCCAAGCAGCCTTCTTCAAGACTTGGCGTGTAGAGCACACCGTTGCTAATGACAAAAACGTTGCAAGAGGATGTTTCGAGGATACTGCCTTTGTGGTCCACTAAGAATAAATCGTCGAGGCCCTTTTCTTTGGCGGCCAAAGCTGCCATGATGTAGGGCAAGCCCATTTTAGTTTTAAAGTTGGAAAGTAAATTCTTTTCTAACTTGATATCTTGGTAAATATCGAGCTCTAAACCCTTTGCATTGAGTTCGAAATGATTCACTTCGTATGGATAAACCTCAATATAATAAGTGGCTTCATTTGAATCGGGAAGATATGCGCCACCACTTATTCGATCCAAAGAAAGTCGGCAACGGCCTCCTTCAGTAATGCCCGATTGCTGACACAGCTCAATGATTTTTGCTTCAAAAAAGGCGCTCGTATAACTCGCTGACGGGCGCATGTGTATGGCGCGCGCTCCGGCTAATAATCTGAGAATATGGTTTTCAATATTGAGTGGCCGGCCATTGATAATGCGGATGCTTTCAAAGACCCCATCTCCGTAAAGATGTGCTCTGTTTCCGGGCAAGATCGTTGGCGCATCACCCGCAAGAAGATTCCCGTTGTTGTTAACGTATAGCATAGGCCTTCATGACTTACAAAAACAAATGTACGAATTGCATTCCTTTTTCAGGTGCGATCAATAAGACAAATAAAATCCCAAAAATAGCCCCACCAATATGCGCATCATGTGCAATACCCGTCTTTCCTTTTCGCATAGAATAATATTCAAAAGCTAAATACAATGGGCCAAAAACATAGGCGGGTATAGGAATAGGAATGAACATCAAATAAAGAGACTGCGTTGGGTCCCAAAGAATAAAAGCAAATAGAATGGCACTGACTGCTCCGGAAGCGCCCAAACTTCTGTAGCCGGGGTCATCTTGATGGCGCAGCATGGGCCAAAGGGTAGCAGATAAGCCGCCTATAACATAGAGTAAGGTTATGTAAATCAAGGCTTTCTGATCGCCAAACTGAATTTGCCAGATGTCTTCAAGGTAGCTGCCGATAAAATAAAGTGTCATCATGTTAAAGGCCAAATGCGCAAAATCAGCATGTATCAGCATGTGACTAAAAAGTCGGTAAACTTCGCCGCGGTGTTTAACCGCATAAGGTTCTAGCAACATTTTAGACAAAAGGTTCTGATTTTGAAAGGCTTGCCATGAAATGAGTCCGGTCAGTAAAAGAAAAGCAAGGATCATGACACTCTCGTATTTATTTTATACATTCATCGAAAATAAAGAATAATCCAATGCGGAAATTCAAACGCGTCTGTTACCTGCTTTTTTGTTTCTTAATTTGGGCATGTTCCTCAACGCAACCACCTGCAAAAAAGCCTGATTTTCTCAAAAATTCTAAGCTGAGCATCCAGCAAAAATTTCTGACACTCCTCCAAAATGGGCATCCAGATTTAGCGCTTTCCAATCTAGAACTTCAACAACTAAAGGCTTATTACGAAGCCAGATCTTTTCAAAGAATTCACACCTCCGATTCTGGTTTTTCAGAAATCGGCCTCAAATGGAAAAAGACGCTTGAGCGGCAAGAGTGCTTTGGCCTAACTCAGCAAAGTATTTTAACTTCTACAAACGGCAACCTCTTGATTCAAGAACTCATCCTGACCTATAACATAGGCACGGCAGTCCGAGATTTAGATAGCGGATTTATTGATTTTGAACATGAAAAACTCAAGCCTAAAAATTGGCAAGCGTTCCCAGAAACTTGGGCTACATCACTACAAAATACTGATTCATTATTGCTGTCAAGAGGGCCACTTGACTCCAACTACCGCTTCTTTGCGCAACATTTATTTCACTTCAGAGACAGCACGCAATTAGACAGTATTTCCTATCAAATATGCACTGAAAAAAAAGACAAGGATTTGGCTTGGCTGCAACTTAAAAAAGCTTTGCTCAGCATGGGAAGCATAACCCCAAGCACTGATAGTTTAGGCGTTCGTGGTGCATTAAAAACTTACCAAAGAAAACAAGGTTTAAATCCGGATGGACGCATTGGTGAAGCTACCGTTCTTGCCTTTGCGGAGTCTAGCCAAACGCGCTTTGATCGGGCAATCATTGCCCTAGACAAACTCCGGCAGGCAAAAGCTAAACCCACAGCTTTTTTGGCCATTAACATTCCCTCTTTCCAATTGATTTTTGTCGCCGATGATACTTTGCGTTCTCGGCACAACATTATTGTCGGAAAAATGGACCACCCTACCCCAACACTTGAATCTCGGGTAAACCGCATCATTACACTTCCCTTTTGGAAAGTGCCTAGTTCTATCGCTAAAAATGAAGTGCTTCCCGCATTAAAGCGAAACGCTGGTTATTTGAATAAAGAACACATGCGGATTTACAAAGCCAAGAAAGTAGAAGTGAACCCCTCTGCAGTTAATTGGAAAAAAGTAAAAGACAAGACATTTCCGTATCAAATCATTCAAGATCCAGGACCCTGGAATAGCTTAGGACTCATCAAATTCGAATTCGCGAATAACTTCTCTGTCTATGTGCACGACACACCAAGCCGCTCGCTTTTCAAGCAGGCATTTAGGAGTTTTTCTCATGGCTGCATGCGCTGTGAGGCGCCTGTAGAATTAGGGAAGCAAATTTTAAGTTTCGACAAAAAGCATCCGAAGTCTGAGCAATTTAATCTGGTGACGCCCGATTCTTTGCAGACATTAATCGACCAAAACGTACATCAAGAAATTAAGTTGCTGCAAGGCATCCCAATATTCATTGGATACTCGAGTGTGACAGCCGACCGAGATGGGCTTTATTTCCACCTTGATTTGTATCAAAAGGAACAGAAACTGCTGCGCCTCTTGCGAACGGAAAATAATGGCTAATTTTACAAAAAATTAAACCCATGATTGTTTCTCCATCTGTCTTGTCTTGTGATTTTGCTAATATTCAGCGCGACACCGAAATGTTAAATTCATCTGTCGCAGAATGGTTGCACATCGATGTCATGGATGGCGTTTTTGTTCCGAATATTTCTTTTGGTTTTCCGGTGTTGCAAGCCATACGCCGTCACACCCAAAAAACACTAGATGTGCACCTCATGATTGCCAATCCAGATGCCTATCTCGAAGATTTCAAAAAAGCCGGAGCAGATATTTTGACGGTGCATTACGAGTCTTGTACGCATTTACACCGGACAATTTCTAGAATACAAGAATTGGGCATGAAAGCGGGTGTGGCACTTAACCCACACACGCCAATTGAAGTACTTTCCGAAGTGGCCCAGCAACTAGACCTCGTTT
>JAURHO010000118.1 GCA_030833265.1 Crocinitomicaceae bacterium
TTTCGCCAAACGCTCTTGTAATTTCTCGCGATCGTAGTCAGAGGTTGTTTGCTCAATTTGCGCACGGATTTGACCCACACGCGCTTGGATATCGGCTTTTTTACCTTTACCGTTTACGATTGTGGTGTTGTCTTTATCGATGTCGATTTTTTGAGCAGAGCCAAGCATGTCAAGTGTGACATTTTCTAGGGTCATGCCGCGCTCTTCCGAGATGACAGTACCACCTGTAAGAATAGCGATGTCCTCAAGCATTGCCTTACGGCGATCACCAAAGCCAGGAGCTTTGACAGCAGCTACTTTTAATGAGCCACGCAAACGGTTTACAACGAGTGTTCCGAGCGCCTCTCCATCAACATCTTCAGCAATAATGAGTAAAGACTTTCCAGACTGAACCACTGGCTCGAGGATTGGAAGCAATTCTTTCATACTCGAGATTTTTTTCTCAGAAATCAGGATCAAAGGATTCTCCATTTCTGTGATCATTTTCTCGGCATTGGTTACAAAATAAGGCGATAAATAACCGCGGTCAAATTGCATCCCTTCTACTGTTTTAACTTCAGTTTCGGTGCCTTTTGCTTCTTCTACGGTGATGACGCCGTCGTTACCTACAACTTTCATGGCCTCAGCAATAAGTTTACCGATGGTTTCGTCGTTGTTGGCTGAAATAGTAGCGATTTGTTCAATTTTGCTGTTGTCGTTACCCACTTGCTTAGAAAGCTTTTTAAGGTTGGCAACAACTTCTTGTACGGCTTTATCGATCCCGCGCTTGAGGTCCATTGGATTGGCACCGGCTGCAACGTTTTTGAGACCCGCTGTAACGATAGCCTGAGCTAAAACAGTTGCTGTAGTGGTTCCGTCTCCGGCGATATCGGCCGTTTTAGAAGCTACTTCTTTTACCATTTGAGCACCCATGTTTTCAATTGGGTCTTTGAGTTCGATTTCTTTAGCAACACTCACGCCATCTTTTGTAACGTGTGGTGCGCCAAACTTTTTGCCAATGACGACATTGCGGCCTTTTGGCCCAAGCGTCACTTTTACTGCATTTGCCAATGCATCAACACCTCTTTTTAATTTCTCACGAGCTTCTACGTCGAAATAAATTTCTTTTGCCATTTTTTCGTTGATTTTAAATTAGAAAATACCGTAAATGTCTGACTCTCTCATGATGAGATAAGTGCTGCCATCAATTTTAATTTCAGTGCCTGCATACTGTCCATAAAGTACGGAGTCACCAACTTTTACCGACATTGGTTCATCTTTTTTACCGGATCCAGCTGCTATTACAGTTCCACGCAATGGTTTTTCTTTTGCAGTATCCGGAATGATGATTCCACTTGCTGTTTTTTGCTCTGCTGGCGCAGGTTCTACCAGAACTCTGTCTGCCAAAGGTTTGAAATTTACTGACATGAAATATTAAAATTTAGTTGTGTGCCCTACTTCGAAAAACATGCCAAGTGCGTTTTCTTGAATTTTCAAGACATTTTTTCATTGATGGACAAAAAAAATGTCAGTATGGGTGACATACTGACATTTTGAAATATAGTTAAACGAATGCTTATTGGCCTTGTCCCTGTCCTTGCATTGGCGCTTGTTGCTGTTGTTGTTGCGGCTGCACTTGTTTTGGCGCCTTTGGTTGGCTTAAGCTAATGCCTAAACTAAATACAAGAATAGCTGCTGCTAAACCCCAAGTAAGTTTGTCGATGAGTTCATTGGTGCGTTGAACACCACCAAGCTGACTTGCACCTCCGAAGTCAGAACTTAAGCCCCCACCTTTTGGATTTTGAACATAAACTACTAAGATGAGTAGCGCACTGGCTACAATAACTAAAAATGAAAGGATTCCTGTCATGACGTTGAATTCAGGTTTTTCTTTAGAATTTTGATTTGATTTGCAAAGAAACTCTTTTTTTCTGGATTAAGCAAAATTAATTGCTCATAAACCGAGATTGCCTTGGCAACAGCACCCTGCATCGCATAGATTTTTGCCAATGTTTCAGAAACTGGAATCTGGCTCGAACTGAGACTCTCTTTTGCTTTCTTTGCCGGAGAATAAAAATCTTTTTTAGGTTTTTCTATCTCGAGGTATTGAGGAGATGACGCCTGTGAGTCGGTTTTTTCACCAAAATGCAGCCATTGGTTAAATGACTGAACTTGCACCTCAGCTTCAGTTTGTGAAGGATTTACTGCTACCTCATTTGAAGCAGCAATTTCGTTCATACTTTCATCAGAACCCGAATGCTCCTCATTCGAAAGTTGCACCTCTTGTTCTTGATCATCTAGCGCAACAAGCTCTTCTTTGTAAGTCAAGTCAACATAGGCCGCACTGATCATGTTGGCCCGTAATAGCTGATCGAGTTCGTCTGGTTTTTCCTCGACAGGATCTTGTAGTTGAACTTCGTTGTCTTTTTCGATGGAAACCACTAAGGTTTCCTCATTTTGATTTTTAATCTTTTCTTCGCGTACTGCTTCAACTTGCTCCGCAACATCTTGGAGCAAATGAAATAATACTTCTCGATTGGGGATAGAAAATGCTTTTTGATCAAGCGCTGTGGCTAAACGCACATCTTGACTATTGGCCAGTGCTTTTAAATAGAGAATAGAGAAACTGGTTGCATAAGGATAAGCCGCCTCCAAATGAGCAAGATCGGTCAGGTAATTTGCCGAACAGTGCAAAGGATCTTGAATTTGAATTTGAAGTTGCTCTTTTGTTAACACAGGTCTAAATTACCAATTACTATACAACTTATTGATTAAATCTTGGACCATTTGTGCTGCAATCTCGTCAAAAAGTTTCTTCTCGACATCGGCCAAATTGGTTGAAGCAGAGAAATCGGCAAAACGCGTCGTGCTGAATTGCCAAACCTCTTCTTTTGGCGCTTTGATATTGATTTTCATTTGAAGGGTCATGGTAAGGCGGTTGCTAGAAGCTACGTCGGCACCTTGAATGGCCAAGGGCTGTACTTGATAGGCTGTAATGGCGCCTTCCATATTGATTTCTCCTTGTCCAAAACTAGTATTGAGCAAAAGGCGAGTATTATTTTGAACGCCGTCTTTGAGTTGTTCAGTGAGCAAAGCTCCGAATGAAAGCGGACAATTGGGCGCTGTATTTTCCAATTTTTGAATGCTGAACGTTTTCCATTCTTCAGGCATCCCTCCTTTGTCGACAAAGGAAAAGCTTTCAGGCCAACACGCACTCAATGAGCACCAAAGAACACCTATATAAAACAAGTACTTACTCACCTAATTGAAATTCTTTGATTTTTCGGTAGAGCGTGCGCTCTGAAATACCGAGTTCTAATGCGGCATATTTTCTTTTGCCCTTATGTTTTTCGAGTGCTTTAGCAATGAGTTCTTTTTCGCGGTCTTCGAGGCTTAACGATTCTTCTAATTCGATGTGCTCTTCAAATTCTTCGTGTACTTCATGGGCTTTACTTGGCAGCTCAACCTGAACTGGCGCCACTGGCAACATTCTTGTTGGTAGGCTTGGGCATTCCTCGTAAACTTCTTGATAAATGCGATTCACAACCGCAGACTGATCTGCATTGAGCGCAATTTCATGATTGGAACCTGCGAGGTCAAGCACTAACTTTTTAAGTTCAGTGAGGTCTTTTTTCATGTCGAACAAGAACTTATACATCAATTCTCGTTCGGAAATAGACTCTTTAGAATTGTCGTTGATACTTAGTCCTTGCGCTTTTTCAGCTACAGGAAGTAGGTAATTTTGCAAGGTGAATTCATCGATGTCCCGAGCTGTTTCAATGACCGAAAGTTGTTCGACCATATTTTTAAGCTGTCTAATGTTTCCGGGCCAAGGATATTGTTGCAACAAAAGCACCGCTTCTTCGGTCAGTTTAATGGCTGGCATGCGGTACTTTTCAGCGAAATCATTGGCGAATTTTCTGAAAAGCAAATGAATGTCTTCGGATCTTTGTCTTAAAGCAGGTAAGCTTATTGGAACCGTACTCAGGCGATAATAGAGGTCTTCACGGAATTTGCCAGATTGTATGGCAGCCTGCATGTTTTCATTAGTTGCAGCCACTACCCTTACATTGGTTTTCAAGGGTTTTGACGAACCCACTCGGATATACTCGCCAGTTTCTAGCACACGCAACAAGCGCACTTGTGTTTGCATGGGCAATTCGGCTACCTCATCTAGGAAAATGGTACCGCCGTTGGCTACCTCAAAGTAACCTTGTCTGCTGCCTTGCGCACCAGTAAATGAGCCTTTTTCGTGACCAAATAATTCAGAATCTATGGTGCCTTCTGGAATGGCCCCACAGTTAACGGCAATGTACTCGCCATGTTTTCGTGAACTGAGTTGATGGATGACTTGTGGGATGATTTCTTTACCCGTTCCGCTCTCTCCGGTTACAAGCACAGAAATATCGGTAGGTGCTACTTGCATCGCAATTTCAAGAGCCCTGTTTAACAAGGGCGCAGATCCTATGATCCCAAAACGCTGTTTTACTTGTAAAAGATTCATGGCTTCAAATGGAGCGTACTAAATTTTTAATTTACTGGATCAATTCCCCAATCAATGTTGCAGAGGTACAGTCTGTGATTTTCACCTCAACATAGTTGCCTTTTTCTAAATCTCCTTTTGGGAAAACAACCATGACGTTGGTGCCAGTTCTACCACACAAATGTGCTTCAGAGCGTTTTGACGGCCCTTCAATCAGTACTTTCTGAGTGGTGCCAACCAGGCGCTGGTTAGAAGCCAATGAATGCTTCAATTGCTTATCTATAATTTCATTTAGTCGACGACCTTTAACTTCTTCCGGAACATCATCTGCGAAGCGGCGTTCTGCTAAAGTTTTTGGTCGTTCTGAATATTTAAACATGTAAGCGAAATCGTATTGAACGATATCCATGAGACTGAGGGTCTCTTGGTGCTCTTCTTCGGTCTCGCCACAGAAACCAGTAATGATATCTGTTGAAATGGCGCAACCCGGAACAATACGGCGGATACTTTCGATTCTTTCCAAATACCATTCTCGCGAATAGCCACGGTTCATGCGGTAGAGTACGTCTGTGTTACCCGACTGAACAGGTAAGTGGATGTAAGGACAAATGTTTTCGTATTTGGCCATCACTTCGAGCACGTCGTTGGTCATGTCTTTAGGATGTGAAGTACTGAAGCGGACACGCAATAACGGAGAAACCAAAGCCACCATTTCCATGAGCTGAGCGAAATTAGTGGTTGGCTCTTCGGCATTTTTCACTTCACCCTTTGCACTGAGGTTCCAGCGGTATGAATCGACATTTTGCCCGAGAAGGGTTACTTCGCGGTAACCTTTGTCAAAAAGATCTT
>JAURHO010000119.1 GCA_030833265.1 Crocinitomicaceae bacterium
TGGTTCACAGTGATGGTGTCGCTGCTGCCATCGGCGTGGTTCAAAACCATTTGCAAAGGCTTGTTTGGCGCGAATTCGGTCAATCCGAGGATGCTGATTGTATCGGCTTCTTGGATTTTGTCGTAATCGGCTTTATCAGCAAATGTCAATGCCAACATCCCTTGCTTCTTGAGGTTGGTTTCGTGGATACGCGCAAAAGATTTTACCAAAACAGCACGCACACCCAAATGACGTGGCTCCATTGCTGCATGCTCACGTGAGGAGCCTTCACCATAGTTGTGGTCACCGACGACAATTGATGGAACACCAGCAGCTTTGTAAGCACGCTGAACTGCAGGAACTTCTGCGTATTCACCTGTTAATTGATTTTTCACTTTGTTGGCTTCACCATTGAAAGCGTTTTCAGCACCGATGAGCATGTTGTTTGAAATGTTGTCAAGGTGACCACGGTAACGCAACCAAGGACCTGCCATTGAAATGTGGTCAGTGGTACATTTGCCTTTTGCTTTGATCAAGAGGCGTGCTCCTGTGATGTTTTCGCCGTCCCAAGCAGGGAAGTTCTCAAGCAACTGAAGACGTTGTGAGTCTGGGGCCACTGCGATTTGAACAGCACTTCCATCAGCTGCAGGTGCTTGATAACCGTTGTCTTCAACTGCAAAACCTTTTGTTGGCAATTCGTCTCCAAAAGGTGCTTGCAATTTTACTTGCTCCCCTTTGTCGTTTGTTAAAGTATCTGTGAGTGGGTTGAAACCGAGGTCTCCAGCAATTGCCAATGCTGCAACCATTTCAGGGCTAGTTACAAAAGCGTGTGTATTTGGGTTGCCATCGGCTCTTTTAGAAAAGTTTCTGTTGAAAGAGTGAACGATCGTGTTTTTCTCTTGTTTTTCAGCGCCTTCGCGTGCCCACTGACCAATACATGGCCCACAAGCGTTTGTAAACACTTTGGTACCCATTTTTTCAAATTCGGCAAGAATGCCATCGCGATCTGCGGTGTAGCGCACTTGCTCTGAACCTGGATTGATTCCAAATTCTGCTTTTGGTGTAATGCCCAGTGCAACTGCTTGCTTCACAATTGACGCCGCACGCGCTAAGTCTTCATAAGATGAGTTGGTACAAGAACCTATTAGCCCCCACTCTACTTGAAGAGGCCAACCATTTGCAGTTGCTTCAGCACGCATTTTAGAAACTGGTGTTCCGCGGTCTGGAGTAAACGGACCATTTACATGTGGTTCTAATTCACTCAGGTTGATTTCGATGAGTTGATCGAAGTATTTTTCAGGTTCAGCGTAAACTTCTTGGTCACCGGTGAGGTGCTCTGCAATGGCATCGGCTGCTTTTACGACTTCCTCACGACCCGTAGCGTTGAGGTATCGACGCATGGATTCGTCGTAGCCAAACGTAGAAGTAGTGGCGCCAATTTCAGCACCCATATTACAAATGGTTCCTTTTCCGGTACAAGACAAAGAAAGCGCGCCTTCGCCGAAGTACTCAACGATAGCTCCTGTTCCGCCTTTTACAGTTAAGATATCGGCTACTTTTAGGATGACATCTTTGGCGGATGTCCAGCCATTGAGTTTGCCAGTTAGTTTAACACCGATGAGTTTAGGAAATTTCAATTCCCAAGCCATTCCGGCCATGACGTCAACTGCATCAGCACCACCAACGCCAATTGCCACCATTCCGAGGCCACCTGCGTTTACAGTGTGTGAGTCAGTACCAATCATCATTCCGCCTGGGAACGCATAATTTTCTAGAACAACTTGGTGGATGATCCCGGCTCCTGGTTTCCAAAAACCAATGCCGTATTTGTTTGAAATTGAAGACAAGAAGTTGAAGACTTCGTTGTTTTGATTCAATGATTCTTGAAGGTCTTTGCTGGCACCTACTCTTGCTTGAATAAGGTGGTCAGCGTGTACTGTTGAAGGCACAGCCACACGTTTTTTTCCGGCTTGCATAAATTGCAAAAGGGCCATTTGAGCAGTAGCATCTTGCATTGCTACGCGGTCTGGTGCAAAATCCACGTATGATTTACCTCTTTCAAAAGCTGCACTAGCCTCCCCTTCCCACAAGTGGGCATAAAGGATTTTTTCTGATAAAGTGAGTGGTCTGCCAACCACTTTTCTAGCAGCGGCAATGCGTGCAGGGTAGCGTTCGTAAACGCGTTGAATCATGTCGAGGTCAAATACTTTCATAATACTGAATTGTAAGGATATTTTTGCGCATCAAATTTACGGAATTAAAACTATTTAAGCTCGTTCATTTTGCTAAAAAATACAGATCAAATCCGGGCTATTTTTCCTCATTGATCAAAATCACTTAAATTTATCTTTCCCGCTTCATTAGGCATGGCCTATAAATACAAATTAGTGACAAGAACGCCGTTGCGAAAATTATTGAAAATTGAAACGGAATGAATAAAGAAATTACTCAGGAAAAACTTTAAAACACCTCATAATAAAGACCCAAGATTTTCACAAAATAAGTAATGATGCAGTTGATTTATACCTTGCTTTTTTTGACGCTTTTTATATCCAGCGAAAACGTCTACCAACGTGGCAAAGCTTCTTATTACGCGCAGTCGATGAACGGCCATAGAACCTCTTCAGGAGAACGTTATTTTTCCGATAGCTTAACGGCGGCACACGCTCGTCTTCCGTTTGGAACGAGGGTCAAAGTTCGCAACCTGAAAAACGACTCCATAGTTGTTTTGCGCATCATCGACCGCATGTCCGCCTCGAGTAGTCGGGTAATAGATGTGAGTTGGGCAGCGGCAAAAAAACTTAATTTTGTGCGCGATGGCATCGCACAAGTTGAGCTGAGCATTATAGACACGACCGCCCTACAATGAAAATAAAACCTTTTCAAGATCTGAAAATCATCGATCTTTCTACCGTTCTAGCGGGGCCTTCTGTGGGTACCTTCTTTGCGGAGTTGGGCGCTCGCGTTATCAAAATCGAGCATCCTATCCATGGAGATGTCACCAACACTTGGCGCTTGGCTAAAGAAAATCCGTTGGCTCCGAGCGCTTATTATTCAAGTGTGAATTATGGCAAAGCGCGCTTGAACCTCGATTTTCAAAAAGCACAAGATTACGCTCATTTTATCGATGAATTGAAAGATACAGACATCGTATTAATGAACTTCAAGAAAGGAGACGACGCCAAGCTCAGACTGGATCCTAAAACACTTTGGAAACAGCAACCCAAGCTCATCATCGGGAAGATTACAGGCTTTGGTTCCGAAAATGACCGCATTGCTTATGACCTCATTTTGCAAGCCGAGACGGGTTTTATGTCGATGAACGGAACACCTGAAAGCGGCCCCACAAAAATGCCAGTGGCACTCATTGACGTCTTGGCCGCGCATCAACTGAAGGAAGGCTTACTGCTAGCCTTATTAAAAAAACAAAACAAGGGTCAATTGGTCAGTGTTTCGTTGTATGATGCCGCTGTTTGCAGCTTGGCAAATCAAGCCTCCAATTACCTCATGGCCCAACATGTGGCGCAGCCGATTGGTAGCTTGCATCCCAACATAGCCCCTTACGGTGAAATTTTCAAAACGCTTGATCAAAAAGACATGACTTTTGCAATTGGCTCTAATATGCATTTCGAAAAGCTGTGCCGTGTTTTGAACCTGACTGCTACACTTGAAAACCCACTGTATAAAGAAAATCAGCTCAGGGTAAAAAACCGTTTTCAGTTGGCTCAGGAAATTCAAATTGCGGTCCAAGGAAGAGCAGCCGAAGAATTGTTCAATGCGCTCGTAGCCGTTGGTGTACCCGTGGCAATCATTAAAAATATAGCAGAGGTATTTAACGACAGCGCAGCACAGGACTTAATTAGAGCGGAAGTCGTTCAAGGTCAAAATACCAAAAGAGTTACACAACTTGCTTTTCAAATTTCCGATGATCCGAACGCCTGAAACTGAACAAGAATGGAGTGCTTATTACCAATTGCGCTATGAAATACTGAGGGCGCCTTGGGGGCAAGCACCAGGTTCTGAAAAAACCCTTGACGAAGCTGCACATCAGCACTTTGCATTTTTTAATGACAATGCAGAAATTTTAGGAGTCGGCCGTTTGGATATTTTGGACAACAAAAAGGCACAAATACGCTTCATGGCTGTAGCAGCCGACCAGCAAGGTAAAGGCATCGGCAAAGCGCTAATGCATGAAATAGAAGCGGTTTGTGAGGCCAATGGTTATCTACAAATCATGTTACATGCCAGAGAAGTTGCGCTCCCATTTTACAAAAAATTAGGCTATCAGTACATCGAAAAATCTCATTTACTCTTCGATGAAATTCAACACCATTTAATGTCAAAACAGTTATAAGCGATGTCAGAAAACGACTACGTTCTTCAAGAATTTTACAAAATCATCACACCCAATAAGGTTGAGCTATTTGAAAAAATTGCCGCCCAACGCAGCAAGCATTTAGTCATTGCCCTAGAAAATATCCAACAAGATCACAATGCCTCAGCCGTGATGCGCAGCATGGATTGCTTGGGCTTTCAAGAACTCCACCTCATTGAAAAAAACAACCGTTATGAATTTCAACGCGATATCGCACTTGGGGCTGCTCGTTGGCTCGACGTGATTCAGCACCAACAAGAACCAGAACCTGTTTTAGACGCTATTCATCACTTGCGAAGTAAGGGCTTTAAAATTGTTGCCACCACACCTCATCTCGATGCCTACACGCCACAAAACCTACCTCTAGAACAACCAATAGCCTTATTTTTCGGAGCTGAAAAACATGGTATTTCAGAAGAACTTCAAAGCCAAGCCGATTATTTTGTCAAGATTCCGATGCATGGCTTTACTGAAAGCTATAATGTTTCAGTTTCCGCAGCTATACTAATGAGTGCACTCAGAACCAGAATGCTTCAACAAAATCTTCCTTTCATTCTGAGTATTGAAGCACAAACTGAACTGAAAATAAGTTGGTGTGAAAAAGTTTTAAATGGCGGAACTGCCCTTGCTGAAAAATATAGAACAGAATTTAAAAAAGATTTCTAACTTTGGTTGTATACTGAACATAAACAACTACTTATGGGAAAAGGAGATAAAAAAACGACCAAAGGAAAAAGAGCAATGGGCTCTTATGGTATCACCAGAAAACGCAAAGAAGAGCAAGTAATGCCTGCTCCAAAAGCAAAAAAAGAAAAAGTTACAAAAGAAGCGAAACCAAAGGCCGCTGCTAAGAAACCTGCAGCTAAAAAGCCAACTACAAAAACTGCAAAATGATTTCAAAGAGCTGCATC
>JAURHO010000120.1 GCA_030833265.1 Crocinitomicaceae bacterium
GGTACATTTGTTTTAGAGGTGCCTGGTTGCGCATATTTGATATAGCCTGTTTCATCGAGGTCAATGAACTCTTTGAAAACTGCAGTATTCGGTTGATGTCCAATAGCAACAAAGAACCCTGTGCAAGGGATTTCGCTTGCTTGTTGAGTGGCATTATTGAAAACCTTCACGCCTGTTACAAGTTGGCCGTCTCCGAGAACTTCTAGGGTTTCTGTATTATATAAGATGTCAATATTTGGCGTTTTTTGAACGCGTTCAGCCATGATTTTTGAGGCTCTGAATTCATCTTTACGCACCAACATGGTCACTTTTGTACAAAGTTTAGAAAGGTAGTGCGCTTCTTCACAAGCGGAGTCACCTGCACCTACAATCACCACTTCTTGGTTTCTGTAGAAGAAACCGTCGCAAACCGCACAGGCAGAAACGCCACCTCCTAGTTTGAGGTAGTGCTGCTCGCTTTCAAGGCCGAGGTATTTGGCAGAGGCACCGGTAGAAATAATGATGGTGTCTGCATGAATTTCGTGTCCGTCTTCGGTCCAGCATTTATGGATTGGTCCGGTAAAATCAACTTTTGTGATAAAGCCGCTGCGTACGTCTGTTTGAAAACGCTTGGCTTGCGCTTCTAGCTGAAGCATCATGTCAGGGCCTGTAATGCCTTCAGGGTAACCTGGGAAATTTTCAACCTCGTTGGTTGTAGTTAACTGACCTCCTGGTTGTAAGCCCTGGTACATAACAGGTTTCATGTCAGCACGGGCAGCATAAATGGCAGCAGTGTAGCCGGCGGGTCCTGATCCGATAATTAAGCAAGAAAGACGTTCAATTTGACTCATGATTAAAAAAATTTATCTTACAAAATTAAGTCAATGATTGACTTGCTTTGCAGCACCATTGACATTGTTTTACACGATTTCTCCACAAAGTAACTTTTCAAAAAGATTTTCGTCGGCTAAAAATTAACCGTATTTTCGTTTTTTCAAACTCATAATCATGTCTAAAAACTTTATTCTCTTAGCCTTTGTAAGTCTTGCAAGCATTTCATTTGCTCAAAAAAGCGAAACTTCAGGGCCTGAAAACTTAAACTGGTATCTTAAAGAACCAAAAGCAGATGGTGTTTACGGAACAGGCGCCACCAAAGCTTACGAAATGTTAAATGCTGCTGGTAAAAAATCAACCACAGTCATTGTTGCTGTTATTGATAGCGGCGTAGAAACAGATCATCCAGATTTACAAGATGTGATTTGGGTCAACGAAGATGAAATTCCTGGAAATGGCATCGATGACGACCGCAACGGTTATATCGACGACGTAAACGGTTGGTCATTTTTAGGGGGTCAAACTGAAGATATCGATAAAGAAGCTTTGGAATTGGCTAGAATGTATTTAATTGAATCAAAGTATTTTGCCGGAAAAAAAGCGCAAGATATTCCAGCCAACGAGCGTGAGCGTTTTGCTACCTATGAAAAGATCAAAATTGCATTTGAGCAAGAACTCAATGAAAAGCAAACTTCTTTGAAAAATATTCGTGGCCTCGCTGATTACATGCGCCGTGTTGAAGAACAAACTGGTCAAACCTTTTCTAAAGAGTCAAATGCGGCCTACGTAGCCAATACCGAGATTGATAAAAAGATGCAAGGCCGAATGAAACAAATTCTTGTGATCATTCCTGCGGATCAACTCAATGAAGAAATCAAAGCCGCCGAAGAATCAGTTGCCAATTCAATTGCGATGTCTATGCAAAACGCAGATTCAATTCGTACGGCAATTGTTGGTGATGACCCCAATGATCTCAGTTCTAAAATTTACGGTTGTAACCGCTATGAAGGTCCGGATGCCATGCATGGAACCCACGTTTCTGGGATCATTGCTGCAAGCCGCAACAATGGAATGGGCATCGACGGTGTGGCTGACAACGTTCGCATCATGGTTGTTCGTGCCGTTCCAGACGGAGACGAGCGCGACAAAGATGTAGCAAATGCCATTATTTATGCGGTTGACAACGGTGCCAAAGTGATCAATATGTCTTTTGGGAAATACTGGACACCAAACAAAGATTACGTAGATGCAGCCATTAAATATGCGCAAAGCAAAGATGTACTCTTAGTCCATGCAGCTGGTAACGACGCGAAAAACAAAGACGAAGAAGATTCTTATCCAACGCGCATCCTGAACAACAAAGAAGTGGCTCCAAACTGGATTGAAGTAGGAGCGAGCAGCAGCTCAAAAAGTCCTAAATCTTTAATTGCCGATTTCTCTAACTATGGTGCCACTACCGTTGATTTCTTTGCACCTGGAGTAGATATCTATTCAACAGTTCCAGATTACAGCTATGAAAACGCAAGTGGTACTTCAATGGCTTGTCCAGCAGCAGCTGGTGTTGCAGCTTTGATCCGTAGTTATTTCCCAGAACTCACTGCTGTTCAAGTGCGCGAGGTTTTGATGGCAACTACAACTAAATACAACAAGAAAGTAACAGCGCCAAATGGTGAAAAACTCAAAATGTCTGAGTTGTGTATCACCGGTGGTTTTGTTAACGCAGCAAATGCAGTGAACTATTTGCTCGAGAAAAAATAATTAGAATACCGCTTTAAGAGAAAGCCACATGCTTGCATGTGGCTTTCTTTTTTATTTTTGCCAAAACTTCATATATGCAGGTCAATCCTTGGTTAGTCGGAATCTTTGTGGTGGTCATCTTTACCATGTTGCTCATAGATTTAGGGCTTGTCAATAAAAAAGCCCATCAAATTTCCAACAAAGAGGCACTCCGCTCAACACTCATCTGGGTTTCACTTTCTATGGGCTTCAGTGCAGTAGTATGGTGGCAACAGGGTTTTACCAAATTTGCAGAATACCAATCAGCCTACTGGATCGAAGAAGCACTCTCAGTAGACAACATGTTTGTCTTTATTTTGGTCTTTAAATTTTTTAAGCTAGATGGGCTTTTACAACACCGCGTCTTGTTCTGGGGGATTATTGGTGCACTTGTTTTTAGAGCCATTTTTATTTTCTCCGGAATCGGTCTTATCAAAATGACCTACCTGCCAGCTTTTGAACTTTTTGGTTATCAATTCAGCCTTGATCAAGGTGCGCATCCACAGCCAGGTTTCTTTTTCAGACCCAATTTGATTTTGACAGTTTTTGGTGCGTTTCTCATTTATGCAGGCATCAAGTCTTTGGTTGACACCGATGACGACGACCTTAAAGATTACGCTAAAAGTTTTGGAGCTCGCATGGTCAGAAAAATATTCCCAGTTACCAAGCACTATTATGGCGATCGCTTTTTTGTCAAAAGAGGGACCAAAAGATTAGCCACGAAATTATTTTTGGTGTTGGTGGTCATTGAAACAACAGACCTCATTTTCGCCATAGATTCAATCCCGGCCATTTTTGCAATTGCTCCAAACGACCCGCTAATTCTTTACACCTCAAATATCTTTGCCGTACTTGGCTTGCGCTCGATGTATTTCTTGCTTGCAAATTCAATCCATATGTTTTCTAAACTGAAATATGGGCTGGCTTTCATCTTGAGTTTCATTGGTCTCAAAATGCTTTTAGCGCCGTTTTTTCATATAGAATCGGCAGTTTCCTTGTCTATTGTACTTGGGGCCTTGTTGCTTTCTGTTTGCGCTTCCATTATTTGGAGAGCCGAAAGCGAAGAACTTACAGCTTAAATTTGAAGTGATCCTTACATGATAAACGAAGCACCGTCTTCACTTTGACTAACTGCCGCACGAAGGTTTGAGAACAACTCACGTCCAAACAAGAAATGCTGCTGGTTGTCTTTAGTTGGTAGTGGTCTTTGTTGTACAGCTGTTTCATTAAGGACTTCTAAAATGCCGTTTTCGCTATCTAAGCGCAAAATGTCTCCAGTCTGAATTTTCGCGATAAGCCCACCGTCATAAGCCTCAGGTGTGAGGTGAATGGCTGCCGGTACTTTTCCTGAAGCACCAGACATGCGGCCATCGGTTACCAAACCAACCTTGAAGCCTTTTTTCTGAAGTACAGTTAAAGTTGGCGTGAGGCTATGTAATTCTGGCATCCCATTGTATTTTGGACCTTGGAAAGGAACTACGGCAATAAAATCTTTGTCAAGTTCGCCTCTTTTGAATGCTGCAATGAGGTCTGTTTGTTCGTGAAAAACAATTGCTGGAGCTTCTACGATGCGGTGTTGTGGCTCCACGGCTGCCGTCTTGATTACCGAGCGCCCTAAATTTCCTTTGAGCAGTTTGATACCGCCATCGGCAGTAAATGGTTCGGTGGCTGGTCTTACGATTGATGTATTTAAAGAAGTTGTGGCGCCTTCAGTCCAGACCAATTGGCCATTTGAAATTTTTGGTTCTTGGGTGTATTGCTTTAATCCGTGGCCAATGATGGTATTGACGTCTTCGTGGAGTAGGTGGGATTCCAATAAGGTGTGGATCACAAAGCCCATGCCTCCTGCTGCATGGAAATGATTGACATCTGCAGCGCCATTTGGATACATTCTAGTGATGAGTGGAATGACGGCTGATAAATCAGACATGTCTTCCCAATTGATGATGATGCCAGCAGCACGGGCAATGGCAATAAGGTGAATAGTATGGTTGGTTGAACCGCCAGTAGCTAACAAACCAATAATACCGTTAACTATTGTTTTTTCATCGAAAATTTGTGCTAAACTTCTTGATTTTCCGATGCGAATGTTTTCTACCAATACGCGCACTGCTTCTTTATTGAGCAAGTGTCTGAGTTCGGTATTTGGATTGACGAAACTAGAGCCTGGTAGGTGTAGCCCCATGATCTCCATGAGCATTTGATTGCTGTTGGCTGTTCCGTAAAAGGTACAAGTTCCTGGTGAATGGTAAGAGTCTGACTCACCTTTTAATAATTCAGCACGACCAATTTTACCTTCAGCAAAAGCTTGGCGAATTTGAGATTTTTCTTCGTTGCTGATACCGCTAGGCATTGGTCCGCCTGGCATAAATAGGGTAGGAAGGTGTCCGAATCTGAGGGCACCCATTAAAAGACCGGGTACAATTTTATCACAAATACCGAGGCACAAAACGCCATCAAACATATTGTGAGATAAGCCCACTGCACTAGAAAGCGCGATCACATCGCGGCTATACAAAGACAGCTCCATTCCGGGTTGTCCTTGAGTTACGCCGTCACACATAGCAGGAACACCGCCTGCAACCTGCGCCACCGCCTTGAATTCATGCGCAAATTTTTTAATATCTTTTGGGTAATCCTCATAAACCTGATGCGCGGAAAGCAT
>JAURHO010000121.1 GCA_030833265.1 Crocinitomicaceae bacterium
TCCAATATGCTTATGAGGCTGAAATATTCGACAACCAATTTTTTTATAATGAGCTAGCACTTGAGGCATCTGTTAACACCAATGTTTACAATAATCAAATCAATGAAAATTTTGGTGGGATTAGAATTTCAGGAGTGAGTAATGTAGGAGAAAGTCCAGAGATTTTTAACAATGAAATTTGCGCCAACATCAATTTCAATGTAGACAACAACACCAATATGAATTACTCTTTACTTAGTAATTGTTTCTGTGGCCTTGATTCATCTCAGATTGAGGCACTCTTGATTGATGGCTATGACGACATCACAAAAGGCCTTATCAATTATCAAATCTTTGACACAAGCTGTAACGTTGTTTTGGGCACCGTTTTAAAATTTGGCGAAGGAGCTGGAATTGAGGAACAAAATATAATTGTCCGTTTTGAGAATCCAGTTTCAGATGTACTGCAAATTCTTGCCGCTCCGGCAGTTCAATTCATTGAAGTTAAAGACCTAAGTGGAAAAACCTATGTGTTGCCAAGCGCAGGCAACAATCATTTTAATGTCGCCGCCCTAGCGCCAGGTTTCTATATGCTCTCAGCTTTGGGTAAAAACCCTACTCAACAGGCGTTTATTAAGTTGTAGACCTAAAAATTACTTACATTAGTGTGCACTAATTAATGCTCCGCTATGTCCAAGGTTATTTTTCTTTTTGTCTTTTTTGTAGCCAATCTTCCATATTTACTAGCCCAAACCACAAATGGCCTAGAAGGCTTGCACAAGGCAACACCCGCAGAACTTAGTTCAATTACATCACTTGCCTTGAACCCGTCAGCAATGCCAATTTATAACGAAAAGCTTGAACGATTAACGGTTCAAACTTTTCGTAAGCTGATGAGCAACATGAAGCATGTACCTGAGCCCTACATGGACTCTTCAGGAGTTATACAAGCGGTTGTCATGCGCAAAGCTACGGCTGAAGAGCTCAAACAAATGCGTGACTTTCAAAAAAATGGACCCCCACCCCCAGCTCCAGAGGGTGCATTTGAAGAAATGGCAAGCCCCCAAATTAATACACCTGCACCTGCATTTGAGCTCACCGATATTCATGGAAAAAAATACAATTTAGCCGAACTGAGTGGTAAAATTGTGGTGCTTAATTTTTGGTTCATTGAATGCAAGCCATGCGTACAAGAAATCCCAGACCTAAACGACTTAGTGAAGACTTATGAAAAAGAAGGTGTTGTATTCATAGCACTCGGCTTAAATGATGCAGCAAAAATCACTGCCTTTTTAAAGAAAACACCCTTCGATTATCAGATGGTTTCGAATGCAAGCGACATCGCGAAGCAATTTGGAGTAGATGGTTTTCCAACTTCCTATGTGATTGATCAAAAGGGTATCATCAAATACGTTTCTTTAGGCGTTAGCCCACAAAACAAAGCAAACCTTGCAGCTGAGATAGCTAAGCTTTTATAGCTTTACCCCAATCGTTAAGTAAAATGTTCTGCCGTTGCCCGGTAAAATGCCAGGGCCTGGGTAGCCTCCTGAACGGCGGGTTGCATAAACTTCGTTGGTCAGGTTGTTGACACCCGCACGAAATTGATAAGCACCAGCCCATTCATAGGTCATATTGAAGTCCAATACATGATAAGCGGGTAGTTGCCCCGTTGTTGCGGTGGCATTTGGCGCAATCGAATTTGCAGCATCTGTAAATACAGCCCCGACATAATTGTATTGAAATGTAGAAGAGAAGCCTCTATATTTTAGATTTAATCCGGTTCTAAGGATGTTTTTTGGCGCATTTTCAACGCGTTTACCTACTAAAGTTGCATTGGGGTCATTGACCAAAGCAGGATTATCCCAACGCGTATAGCGGGCATCAACAAACGAGTAGTTTCCGAATATTGCAGCACTCCAAGCACTAAAGTTAGGAAGCAACTTCAACACATCAAGTTCTATATAACTTTCTACACCTTGACTCAAGGAAGCGCCAATATTGGTACGGTAAGCTGCATTATTGACCGAGATTGTTCCGATGCGGTTGTCATAGAAAAGGCGGAAAAGACCGACGTCAAATTTCAACGCATTTTGAAAGAGAGCACCTCTAAATCCGAAATCAGCATTGTAGCCTTTTGCATCTTTTAAGTTGGGGTCGATGACGTCTGTAGTAGCGGCCGGAGTTAATTCTGAAAAAGTGACTGGGCGATATCCTTGACTATAATTGGCATAGAAATTTGAAGTTGGCGTAAGGGCGTATTCAGCACCAATGCCGAGCAAGACAAATGCGCGATCTCTTTGTTGTGGTGTGAGTTGCCCTGTACTAGAAGGATTGATATAGCCATTAGCAGTAGCGCGTAGCCACTCCAAGCGCATTCCTGGCGTGATACTTAATTTTTCACCAATTTTAAAGAGATTTTCAGTAAAAAAAGCAAAGTTTTTGGTGTAGAAATTCAGATTTGCCTTGAATGATTTGCCGTCCTGAAGTTCGCTTATCGTGAGGTCAAAATCTGAACCAGTGGTTCCGATTCCTTTTTGATGACGAATGGTTTGTCCTTGATAAGCGCGTAATCCAGCAGAAAATGCTGAGCGTTGTCCTAGAAATTTGTAATTGTGGATTCCGCGAAGTTCTATTCCAAAATTTTGGTACTGATCGGTGTCTACTTGTCTTGGGTTATAAGTGCCAAGGAGGGTATTGATGGTGTCTGCGATATTGATGGCTTTGTTGAAGCCAACCGTGCTGCGTTGTGCGGCAATACCAAACGTTTTTAGGGTAAAACGTGTCGAACTGCTTGGGATATAATGCAATTGTAAAGAACCCGTATTCCATGGCGTTGTAAACCAATTGCGCTCTCGCGAAGATTTACTTGGGTTAAAGGCAAAATCTACATCACTTAAGCCACCCGCTTGCTGACTTATTTGATTCATGTGCGTATATTCTCCAACTAATTGCCATTTTGAACTGAAGTTGTATGTCATGGAAATACTTCCTGTTTGGGTACGATACTGGCTATTTTCTCTCCAGCCTTGTGCGCCTCGGTGATGAATGAAAGCATAGTAACTAAATTTCTTTATTTTTCCACCAATCGCGTTATACGCATTGAACATTCCGTAAGAACCCATGGTTTGTGAAGATTCAATTGAAATAGGTTTGTTGCCCAAGTATTTTTTTGTAACATAATTGAGTAAGCCTCCAAACTGAGGCCCATATTGCAAGGCTCCAGCGCCGCGCACGAGCTCAATTTTTTCTAAAGACTCTGTGGTTGGCGTGTAATAGGCCTCAGGATAGCCAAAGGCTTCTGAACTGATGTCGCAGCCGTTCTGTCTCACATTGAATTCCCACGAGCGGTTCGGGCTTAAGCCACGTGTGGCAATTCCGGTTTGAATACCGGACCCGTCGTTTTCCCAGACACTTAAGCCCGGTACTTTTCCAAATAGTTGTCTGGAATTATTGGTCGAAAGATCAGCCGTGCTAGCCCCAATAGAAATCACCTCATTTTTCTTCCCTGAAAAAATATCGGTTCCTTGAATACTCGGCAACCTCGACATATCTACAGACCTACCCAGAATGTCTCTCACATAAATATCTTGAACGGTTTTTACACGCGAAGTATCTTGAGAAAAAGTTAAAAATGGTAGCGAAAGAATAATAGAAAATACGTAGGGTAGAACTTTGCTCATCATGAAAAATTTGATGCTGCAAAATAAGTGGGAATCCTTCAGTCTTGAAATACCACAAAAGCGGTATTTAGAATTAATCTAAATAAAAATAGAAATGATTGATCTTTTTGAATGCACGCTAATGGCGCTATTTATTTCTCAATTGATAGTGCATTCCGATTAAAAAATTGATCGAATTGGTTTGGTTTTTCCCACCATCGACAACTGGTAATTTACTGATATTTGATATACCGAGATTGTCTCTGCATTCTACAGACAAAACCAGTACTTCATTTAATGGGAGATTCATTCCAAAACCTGCAGTAACACCTGCATCTAGTTGCTTGAAATAGGCAATATCTGAATAAGAATAATTGGGAAAAAGTTCCGATTTTACGTTGTTGTTTTGACGAAGCAAATAACCCAAATAGGGCCCCGCATTTACAAAAAACTGGCGCTGCTTTCCAAAGTGGTAGCGCAATAGAACAGGCAATACTGTATAGTCAAATTGAACATGATTCTTGACGTCACCAATTGTGTTGCCAAGTGTATCTGAAACAAAACCTTTAGATAAAGCGCCTTTTCGATCTACTCCTAATGAGGTTTGCAGTGTAAATTTTTGAGTTAGTCTAAATTCTGCGGTGATACCGGCGCTAAAACCAAGCCCTGTCTGTGTTGCTTGATTCACCATTTCATTGCCATGTAGGCTAATTAAACTTGGGCAGGCTTGTATGCCGAGTTGTAATTTATTGCTTTGGGCGTTGGCTGTGCTTGCCAATAGTAGTGCTATTAGTACAATTGGAAGGACTTTTGTTTTATGCATTTTTAAAAGTTTTCGAGGCCAGTTTTGATCCATACAAGGCCGTTCTATCTGTAAATAAAAAGCCGCACTGATGCATAAAATAGCGCTAATCAATATTGCCGTGAAAATAGGAATATTAATAAAGGAAAAATCAGAGAATTGGAATTTCATTAAAGGATTTCCGATGAGTCCGATGATAGGGGAATGCAATAAATAAATTGAATAACACATGCCGCCTATTCCGGTAATCCATTTGAAAGAGAAGAAACGATAGGTTTGGTTGAACAATACGTAATAATAGAAAAAGAAAATGCTTGCAAGTTGTACAATTCTCCAGCCATAGCGCACGGCATAACCGTCAAAATCTTTGGCATCATAGAGCCAAATGAGCAAGAAAAAAATCAAGCCAAATAGCTTATCAAATTTTGTCTTAGGAATGAAATAGGATTTTGAAACATAGAGGTCCACGAGTAAAAATCCTAAAATGAAGTAGTGTAAACAGTTGATCAAACTGATGAAATGAAAGGGATTGAAATGAAATTGGTTGAAGCCTAGCGAAGCTAAAATGATCCCGACCAAAATGAGGCGGCGTGCTTGGGCATTTTTGATTGAAAATAAATAGGCTAATAGCGGTGCGAGTATATAAAATTGAACCTCCACTTCTAAACTCCAAGCCACTCCATTCAACTTTGGGGAGATGTCATAAATGATATTGTGGGCATAAAAAAGCGAAGCCAAATAACTGAAAAAACCATCGTGCAGTGTGAATTTATGCGCCACAAAAACAAAACCAATGAACATCATGGAC
>JAURHO010000122.1 GCA_030833265.1 Crocinitomicaceae bacterium
TTCAGGATAGAAGCGGCGCTAGCCGGTTATATGCTGAACGTAAATTCATGAACGAAGTGAACTAAATGTGTTCAGGAATGATAAAATAAGGCCCGCTTTTTAGTGGGCCTTTTTATTTATACCGTAACTTTGCATTTTCCAATACAAAATGACAAATTCAAAAGCAATTCAGCGCGCATTAATCTCAGTTTATTACAAAGACGGTTTGGCGCCAATCGTGCAAAAATTACACGAAAACAAAGTTGAAATTTTATCTACAGGCGGCACCCTTGCCTTTATTCAAGAACTCGGGATTCCCGTCACCGCTGTTGAAGATGTCACTCAATTTCCAGAAATTCTTGGTGGTCGTGTAAAAACCTTACACCCTGCCATCTTCGGTGGAATTTTAAATCGCCGTGACTTACCGGCAGATCAAGCCCATATGGCTGAGCATCAGCTTTCTTCCATTGATTTAGTCATTGTTGACCTTTATCCATTTGAAGAAACGCTTCAAAGTGGCGCTAGCCATGAAGACATCATTGAAAAAATTGACATCGGTGGTATTTCCCTAATTCGTGCAGCAGCCAAAAACTTCAACGACGTCGTGATTATTCCGAGTGTGAAGCAATATGCCAACTTCCTCGAGATTTTAAACGAACAAGGTGCAAATACATCCATCGAACAAAGAAAAGCATTTGCAGCTGAAGCGTTCCATGTATCCTCTCATTACGACACCCTGATTCATCAATATTTCATGAATCAGAATAGCTCCTATCTAAAAATTAGCGAAGAAAATCAGAGCCCATTGCGCTACGGTGAAAATCCACATCAAAAAGGCATTTTCTACGGCAACCTCGATGCCTTATTTACTAAGCTTCATGGTAAAGAGCTGTCTTACAACAATTTACTAGACGTAGATGCTGCCGTTCGTTTAATGAACGAATTTAAAAACGACCAGCCAACTTTCGGTATTCTCAAGCACAACAACGCTTGTGGAATTGCAACGCGCCCTACACTTAAAGAAGCATATGAAACTGCATTAGCTGCAGACCCAGTAAGTGCTTTTGGTGGTATTCTAATCGCCAATACAAAAATTGACTACGCAACAGCTGAGTTGGTAAATGAACTATTCTGCGAAGTTTTGATTGCACCAGCCTATGACGAACAAGCAGTCACGCTTTTACAATCCAAGAAGAACCGCATCATTTTGGTTCAAAATGAAATCGAACTTCCTACTACTTTAGTGCGCAGCGCCTTAAATGGTTATCTTGTTCAAGACGCTGATTTAGCTACAGAAGGTCCTGAAAATCTTGAAGTTAAAACCAAATTAGCACCAAGTGCTACAGAAATTCAAGACTTACTTTTTGCCAACAAATTGGTCAAACACACCAAATCTAATACGATTATCTTGGCCAAAAACGGTCAGCTTTTAGCTAGTGGTACCGGGCAAACATCACGTGTTGACGCACTCAGACAAGCCATTCACAAAGCAAAATCTTTTGGATTTGACCTCAATGGTGCAGTGATGGCGAGCGATGCATTTTTCCCATTCCCTGACTGTGTAGAGATTGCCCACAACGAACAAATTAATGCAGTCATTCAACCTGGTGGTTCGGTAAAAGACGATTTATCGATTACTTATTGTGACGCCAATAACATGAGTATGGTGTTTACCGGAGTGCGCCATTTCAAGCACTAAAACGGCGATAAAAAGAAAAATAAAATTGTTTCGAAATTAATGTAACCTTTCGACGCTAATTTCGAATAACACTAGGTTACAACATAAACAAGCGCTTAACATGGGCCTTTTTAACTTTCTTACACAGGAGATTGCCATTGACCTCGGTACGGCAAACACCCTCATCATCTGGAACGACAAGGTTGTCGTTGATGAACCATCTATCGTTGCCAAAGATATCCAAACCGGAAAGGTCGTGGCTATTGGTCGTAAGGCACAACAGATGCATGGTAAGACACACAAATTAATCGAAACAGTTCGCCCGCTCAAAGATGGCGTAATCGCAGATTTCCAGAGTGCTGAACAAATGATCAAGGGGATGATTAAAATGATCAACCCAGGAAGAAGTTTGTTCAATCCGACACTCCGCATGGTAATCTGTATTCCTTCAGGGATTACCGAAGTTGAAAAACGTGCGGTACAAGATTCTGCTGAGCATGCCGGAGCTAAAGAAGTTTACCTCATCCACGAACCAATGGCTGCTGCAATCGGTATCGGAATCGACGTAGAAGAACCAATGGGTAACATGATCATCGACATAGGTGGTGGTACTTCAGAAATTGCCGTTATTGCCCTTGGAGGTATTGTTTGTGATAAATCTATCCGTATTGCCGGTGATGACTTCACCAATGACATCGAAGAATACATGCGTCGTCAACACAACATTCTTGTTGGTGAGCGTACCGCTGAGCAAATCAAAATTGAAGTTGGGGCTGCTTTACCTGAGCTCGAGAATCCACCTGCAGACTTTGCAGTACGTGGGCGTGACCTCATGACCGGTATTCCGAAAGAAATCATGGTTTCTTACCAAGAAGTAGCTCATGCACTAGATAAAACCATCGCGAAAATCGAGGAAGCGATCCTAAGCGCCCTTGAAATGACGCCACCAGAACTTTCTGCTGATATTTACAAAACTGGTATTTATTTAGCTGGTGGTGGTTCAATGCTTCGCGGTCTTGACAAACGTATTTCTACGAAAACCAAATTACCGGTTCATATTGCTGAAGATCCGCTTAGAGCTGTAGCTCGCGGTACAAGCATCGCCTTGAAAAACATTGACAAGTACCCATTCTTGATGGGCCGTTAATTTTGGCGAGCGCCTGCTAAGGCGTTTTGAATTTCTTGCTCGAATTTTTTCACTAATTCAGTATAAGCTGCTCCTGTTGCTGGCCCACTAAATCCAGTATGGATTGCTATGATCTTTCCCTGCTGGTCAACCAAAATAGCAGTCGGAAAACTCATGATGCCATTCAACATCGGAAAATACGCAGCGGCGGCTTCTTTACTCGAGGTTCCGGCCAAATAAACCGGATAATTCAGTTTGAGTTGATCTGAGAATTTTTTCAGCCTGCTTCGTTGTTTCTTTTGGTCAGTGCCTACTTCAAAGCCTAGCGCCATAATTTCAAGGCCTTGACTGCCATACTTTGCCTTTAATTCTCTAAATAGATTGGCTTCATCAATACAATTTGGGCACCAAGTACCCATAATTTGAATCAGGGTAACTTGCTGTTTTTTAGAAAAATCCAAATTGAGTTGCTTTCCATTTAACTTTTGAAGGCCGTTAAGCATAACGGTTTGGTCGCGCTTGATCAAGTAGGTCAATTCGGCTTCATTTCTCAATTGAACCGTTTCATCTTTAGTGGCTTTGAAATGGGAGCTTGACTTTCCACCACTATAAAAGACGCCTTCCATTTCGTTGTCGCCATTGAGCGTTGCTTCAACTACAAAAGCCCAATAGCCGGTGTAGGTCTGTAAATGCAATTTTCCATTTGCGACATAACCATGCAAATAACGGTAATCGCCGGTTTCACTCAGAAAACTTCCGAAAATGCGCCCATTCTTTTCTTGCTGAAATACACCTACCAACACTTCTTCATTTGGCGTGCCTGGCTCAAACAGTACTTTCCATCTACCGAATAATTCCGGAAAGATACTATCCGGTTTTGGTATCATTTCTGAAAGCGTCATGTATAAGTGAACAGGGTAGCTAACAGGCACCTTTTTGTTGTAGTTGATCCACCAACCGCGGGCTTCGGAAAAATCTTCGTTAAATGCAATTCGCCATTCGGCGTCTTGGGCAGGGAATTGATAGATAAGGGTATCGCCTATCCGTTTATTTGCGGACAACTGATAAACTTCTTTGCCATTATAAATGGTAATTGGTGATTTAGAATTTTTTTCAACGAGAGCAGCTGTTACTTGTATTTGCAAGCGATCATTAAGTTGAATTTCTGCAATATATGGGAAAAGAAAACCTTTATGTCGGGCTGCAAAATTGTCTTGAGCTTGACCTAGAAAACCATTCAAAAAAATAAATAAGATGCCAAAAATAGCGTTACGCATAGGTTGAAAGATTGCGGAGTTGAACTACGAAATTAAAAGAAATAAACTATCTTGCTTTGCGCATGCAACTTTTTGAAAACATAATCCGTCAATGGTCCTGTGTCTATGGATGAACGTGAGATCATACTTGGTTGTATAGCTGGTCGTCCAAAGGCTCAAAAAGCGTTGTTTGACATTTATGCTCCTAAACTACTCGTGATTTGTTTGCGCTACATGAAAGAAGTGCCGCGCGCTCAAGACACTTTGCAAGATGCTTTTGTAAAAATCTACAAACACCTCCCAGACTACAAGTTTGAAGGCGTTTTTGAAGGTTGGGTCAAAAGAATTACGGTCAATACATGTCTTGATCAATTGCGCAAAGACAAAAAAACACTTTCGGATGTTTCAATAGACGATGTCAGTTTCAAGTTAGCGCGTCATGACCACAGCATTGAAAAACTCATGGCCGATGACCTACTGAAACTTGTGCAAAGTTTACCCGACGGATACCGTACGGTTTTTAACCTTTTTGCTATTGAAGGTTATTCACATCAAGAAATTGCCCAACAACTCAACATTTCTGAGAGTACCTCTAAAACACAGTACCTCAGAGCCCGAGCATATTTGAAAGACCGCCTAGAAAAAATTGACAATGACTGAACAAGACAACATTAAAGAACTATTTGCCAAAGGCCTTCAGGACCATCAGGTTCCTGTAGATCCTGCAATATGGTCTGCTGTTTCTGCTTCCATCGTAGCCACTGCTGCACCAGTAGGCATGTCTGTTCTTTCTAAAGTACTCATTGGTTTGGGAACAAGTGCAGGCCTTATTGTTGGCGCTTATTTTTACACAAACTCAGGTGCGCCACAAGCGGTGTCCAACAAAAAACCACTTGTCATTTCTTCAAAAAAGCAAGAAAAAGCGCTCAAAGAAGAAACGACAACTACCAAGTCAAATAACTTGAATTCAATTCAAGAGGAACTTTCTATCCAAACAGGAAGTGCCATCCAAACTCAGACGCAACCTGAAGTAACTCCATTGACCAACGCTATTCCTGTTATTGGTTATCCTTTAGCCGAACAAACACAATTAGCACCTCAAACACAGCCAACACCAGCTTCAAATAATACAACTTCGGCAAATCAAGCAAGTACGGGGCATGCTAATAACGTTGGGGCAGCAACTATAGG
>JAURHO010000123.1 GCA_030833265.1 Crocinitomicaceae bacterium
CAGCTTCCTCTAGCGCAACAAGCACAATTGCGTACGCTTTTAATGGCAGGGTCAGTCAATTTACAATTGATGCGGCTCCCGGAGCAGAAGCGAAGTGTACATTTACGATTCATCCACGGGGCAACCAATACGGTTGGTCTAACCCATGATGAGCGAACAACTTGCAGCGGCTATTGAGGCGCTGATAAGCACTTACCAAGACCCCGTTCTAATAGCGCGGGGTCTAGTAATTGATCCGCAGGAAGTGGCTTTAGAGTTGGCACAAGCTATTCCTGATTCCTCGGAGGGTGCAGCTCTCCGAATACTAGCAAAAACATATGAAAATACACAACACGAACGATCTATTGAACTTCCTGGTGAGCCAAGCTGAAACCAGACCAAATGGGTGGTTTGGTTTCTTTGAACAAAAAGTAACCGGAATTCAATTGGCGCATGAAATGGCGCTGCGGTTTGCTGACAAAATGAGTCCAGAGCAAATTGTTGATTATGTTGTCGAGCTAAACAACTTAATCTTCAAAAATATAGTGAGAATATAAAATGGGCGTCAGCATAAAACTTGAAGGAATTGGTCAAGTAGATCAAATCTTTAAAGAACTTGCTGCCCAAATTGGCGACAAAAAAGCCAATAGTAAAATTCTTGTTCCCGCTGTCCGGGAAGCCATGCGTCCAGTTTTGGCAATGGCAAAATCCAACGCGCCCGTTGATACTGGAACTTTACAAAGAACGCTTCAAACAGAAGCAAGGAGACCAACTAAACGGGATCGCCGTTCTAAATACATTACGCAAACCGATACAGTAATTGCAATCGTAACAACAGCGCCAGCAAAAAAGTTAAAAAAACTTGGCATAAAAAGCGATGCCAGGGCAATAGCGCAAGAATTTGGGTCATCCAGAAATCCTGCTCATCCATATTTAAGACCAGCACTTGAGTCACAAGCTCAAGCGGTTGTAAATAACCTTTCAACAATATTAGCAAGACGATTAAACGACTACAAAATCAAATGACTAAATTAGCATCAATTCTTGGCTCTACTTATGAGCAAAAGCGCATAGAAATCCGAATTCGTAAATTTGAACTTGGTGGGCACACTTTTAAAGTTCGTGTTCCTTTGGTTTCTGAATCAGATGAAATTTATTCCAGGATAATTGAACCGCCCCCAGAAAAAATTGATGCAATTTATATTGCAATGACAAGTTCTTTGAATAAATTTAAAGACCAGGCATCAGAAGAATTTCAATTTACCGAGACTGACATTATTGTTTCTGGTAGATCAATGCGTGAGGCAGCAAAAAACAAAGCCATGACAGAGGCTAGAATTACAGAATATATCCGGTTGCTTTGCGCTGAAGACCCTGCTAATAGTCTTGCAGAAATTAATTACGAAGACATAGAGGCTGAATGGCCCCTATCTGTTCAGCTTGCTTTGGTTGAAAGAATAGGGGAAGTTATTTCCCCAACCTATAAGGAAGCTCGGGGAAACTAATTGGCTCATTGAGGAATCAAGTTGCCACGGCAATGATCTTCAATGGGCATACACCAGACTCAGTTGCCAACCTTGATGATATAACCATGGCTCAAATCCAAACAATGTATGCTGATGGTGCTATTGGAAACAATAGCATTATTGCTTTGCTTGGAACTTTGATAAACGGTTTGTTTAATTATATTCGTCCCGCATCTGCTCAACCTTATAAACTTTCAAGTATCATTGGGAATGGATACGATTACATTTATCCACCAGCAACTAAAGACCAATTAAAAGCTCAAGTAAATGAAAGCCTTTTAGCATTTATGGCAAGCGCACCGGGATTCGATAAGGAGCGTTTTAATGGCAAATAATATTGCAAGACTTGGCGTATTGCTTGGTCTTGATAGCGCGGAATTTGTAAAAGGCATTGAAGCGGCTGGGAAAAAACTTGCTGATTTTGCTGACAAGGCGGCATCTTATGGCAAATTTGGAGCAGCCGCGCTTCTTGTTTTAACCCAACAAGCATTAGCCTACGCTGATGAAATTGCAGATGTTGCCAAAGCCAACGACATTGCAATTGACTCCATTTTGAAACTCAGCAACGCACTGGGCAACGCTGGCGGCAAAGCTGAAGATGCTGGTAAATTAATTGCGGGATTTACAAAGTTTGTAGATAACGCAGCAGAGGGTTCCTTTGAAGCGCAAAAGTCATTTAGCAAGGCTGGTATTTCGCTAAAGGACTTGGGAAAACTCAGCTCGGAAGATTTGCTTCAAAAGACAATACAAGGTCTTGCTAAGATTACGGATCCATTGACCCGCAATGCAAAAGCAATGGAAATATTTGGCAAAGCAGCCAAGGGAGTAGATTTTACTGATCTTGCCAATGGTATGAATTCAGTAACAAAGGCAACGGAAGCCCAAGCAGAAGCAATTAAACAAGCGGCAGATTTTCATGATTTGTTGGCAGAACGCGCAAGGGACACCTTAATTGTTTTGTCTGTTGAGCTTGGTCCCATACTCAAGCTGACAACAGATTACATAAAAGAGATGACTGGTGAAACCAATATCATGGGAAAGGTTTTTGGTACAGTATTTGAAACTATAGTAATTTCTGGTGCAAATGCTGCATTTGTCATAAAAGCAATTGCAGACGAAATAATGCACACTATTGAAAATGCCAAGATTTTATGGACAGGAGGAATAGCGGCAGCAATTGCTTTAAATGAAGCTCATTCGGCAAAGTGGGAAGAAGAACGAAGAAGGTTAGACGAGTTTGAAAGCAAAATAATGAACCGAAACTTTGGTGGCATTTTGCCATCTCAGATGAGTTCATGGGATGATGTTGCAGCAAAGCCAGCCGTAAAAAGACCAGTCAAAGCTGGAGTAGACCCGGAAGTTGAAAAGAGAAAAGCAGTTATTTTTAAAGCAATGATGGATGAATTGCAAGAAACTGAACGCATTCAAGCTGAAATTGCAGAAATTTATAAGAAAGCGGATGACAAAATATTAGCAGATTGGAAAGCCAATGAAGCATTAAAGTTTCAATTGCTTGAAGATGAGTTACGAAATGAACAGCAAATACAAGAAGAAATTGGCATAATAAATAATCGCTACGCCGAAGGGAATGCCATTCAAATGGAATCCCAAAAACTTGATGAAAAAGATTTAGCCAGAACTCAAGAAATGTTTAAACTGGAACAGTACGGTTTAAATATGAAGTCTGAGGATTTGCAGTTTGAAAAAGATAGAATGGCAATAGAAAATAAAAGAGCAGATGCAATTGAAAGAATAAATGCTAATTCTGCTTTAACATCAGATGCAAGGGAGGAGGCGCTGCTTAGAGAAAACGCTTTGGCTCAAGAAGCCATTAGGCTTGCGGCTGAAAGAAATAGAATTATTAAAGAAGCTAAAGCAGGAACATTTGAAGAAGGATTCTTTAAAGGAATAGATAAGTTTGTAAATAATCTTGCAACTGATATGGAGAATGGACAAAAGGCTTTTGAATCAGTAATGAATAATATGAGTCAAGCCTTGGATACTTTTGTAAAAACCGGAAAGCTAAATTTTAAGGATTTTGCTCGGTCAATCATCCAAGACTTGATAGCAATCCAACTAAAAGCTCAAGCAAATAGTTTACTGTCAATGGCGTTTAAAATGTTTACTGGCGGTGGGGAAGGGTTGGGTGCTAATTATGCCAAAGCAGACGGTGGATCGGTATCTGGAAACAATGCCTACTTAGTTGGTGAAAGGGGTCCAGAAATATTTATGCCTTCCGGCAGCGGAACGATCATCCCAAATCACTCTTTGAGCATGGGCGGCGGCACTACCAATGTCACCAATAATTACATAAGCGCAATTGATGTTAAGAGCTTTGAAGACCGCCTTTTGGGAAGTAGCAATACAATCTGGGCTGCAAATGCTTACGCCAATAAAAGTCTAGCCGTTAGCAGGGGTAGAACATGAGCTTCCAATCCATTGTAAATATTCAACAAAACATGACGGTCAACAACCGTCGAGTGGTGGGCCAGCAAACAAGCCGGTCTGGACAACTAACGATTGCTCAATATTTAACCACTGTGCCATGGGTGTTTACCATCACTCCGCATTCATATTTGTACTATCCCCAGGTAAGGGATGTGATCCAGTCCATTGACAATTCTGATCGGCAGCTCCCGCAGAACATAACTTTTGCTGGGTCTACTTTGTCTTGGTTCACAACCTATGCTGGTGAGCTTACAACCGGTCAAGCTGCTGCTCTTACTTTGTCTTCAGTACCTGCCGCCAACGCAACCACAATCACCGTTGGGAATCTCCCGTCTGTAGCATCTACGGTAGTTGTTTTCGCTGCTGGAGATTTCTTGCAGATTGGCGTTTATGTTTACAAAGTTACCACAGCCGTTTTGCGAGGAAGTGTGTCTACGGTTTCTGTAACTTTGCACAGACCAATAATAGGAACCCCATCAACCGGGACATTGACTGCTGTAGGCTCGGCTGTTTATTTTCCTGTTGTTGCCGAGGTTTGCCCCACTTATACCCTTAACCCAATGACAAGCGGAGCTTTTGTCCAATGGGACCAACCGTTTGTCTTTCGTGAGTACATTGTTTAAGGATTATCATGGCAACATTTAAAGCACAAATCACAGAGCCAGTTGTTCCTTTTGTAATGTGCTTGCTGCACAGCGTAACCAATGCTCACATCCTTCACCTACAGTCCAGAAGCTATTCCCAGCATCAAGCTCTTGGAGCTTTCTACACCGAAATTGGCGAACTGGTGGATTCCTTTGTAGAATCTTACCAAGGCAAGTATGGGCTGCTAACAAATTATCCATCAGATTTTATGGTCCCAGAAGCACCAATCCCCTATATTGAATACCTGATGAATGAGGTTGAGACTTACAGAAACAAGCCAGGATTCCCGCAAGACTCTGAGTTGCAAAACGAGATTGACAACATTGCCAATTTGCTCAACAGCACTTTGTATAAACTTCGTTTTTTAGCATGACTACCATCAATGCCGTAACCGGCAGCTCAATCAATCACGGCGAGTTTGTCAGGCTTCAATTAGGTAAGCCTGTTACTGCTGGTGCATTTGTAATCGGGACAATTTACACCATTACGGCATTGGGATCAACCAATTTCACTTTGATTGGCGCTGCAACCAATACCGTTGGAATTACTTTTACAGCTACCGGAATAGGAACTGGCTCTGGAACAGCAACGGTCACCTATACATTCTGTAATGCCGCAGCAGCAATTACA
>JAURHO010000124.1 GCA_030833265.1 Crocinitomicaceae bacterium
TATGAATGGGCACTCAAAAGTAACAAAGTGGATACGCGCAAAATGTTTTTTCAGGGCCTGTCAAACGGTGCATCCGTCTCCATCAACATGGCTGCATCTGCCGATCCCACCAAAGTACGCGGCGTGATTGCAGAAGGCGGCCCATCGGCTGGCATAGGATTTCCTGACGAAATCAAAGTACCCTTGCTGTTGTTGTACGGATCGGCTGATAACTACGGGGGCTTGCAGAAAGACGATTGGATGCATCTTCGTGGAATGCCTTGTGCATACAACGACTTCTACCCACTTGCACCCCCTGGGTTCAATCAAACCTGCAACCGCACCATGAATGCCTCAGATCCAATGCCGTCACCGCAGAGTTGGTTTGAAGCTGCCAAGGCAAAGGGGCAAGATGTGCGATTTGAGCTAATTGAAGGAGGCGGTCACGGCATGATGTTTGGCGAATTTACAAGTTCCGCCAGCAAGCTTCCTAGTGGGCGCATGTTCTACAGGGCATTTGGCGCAAGTGCTGACACCAGAAACCAATTGCAGAAGCTTGTTTTGGAGTTTCTTGAATCAAAGCTGTGACAATAAGCAATGAGCGCTATCAGCATTGATAGAAAAATTTTATATTATTTAAATATGCTCAAAAAGATTCAAAACATTATTTTTCTCTCATTCACCCTACTGAGTGGTTGTGGCGGATCAGCGCCAGCAGACTTGATTTCTAAATATGCACTAGCAGCTACAGCAACTCCCTACATCAATGCAATGTCAATTGCCATTGCGCCTGCGCCTTGCACTTCTCTCATCGTTCCATTTGAGGTCACTTCACGAACATTGCCACTGCCAAGTGGTTTTACGCCGAAAACTGTTTCAATCCAAAAAAATGGTTCTCAGATTTGGACTCAAGAAGTTTCTACAACAGAAAATATTCTTATAAATAACCAAACCATGCAAGGTGTTGCGAGAGGCTGTTCTCCAAACGGCATTTCTGTAGGCGAGACACTTGAATTGAATATTCTTGTATCCGCAGAAAACTCTGAAACTGAGATAAGCACTTCAGCCAAGCTCACAATTGTGTACTGAGTTTTTTAATCAAGGTATCCATATTTTTTAGGATCCAACTTGTTCAACCTACGCATTACTGAGATCAAAGCTTTTTTGCCATCCAAGAAATTATTGGTCAAAAATGTTTAGTGATGCTCATGCTCATATAGAGATTGCTACTTAAAAACCGTTCGTGAACAAGTTGGATTTATAACCTTAAATCTTGGGGACCAGATTAAAGGTTTTGATAACTACCGAGCGGTCTTCAGGGTCCTTAATGGCTTCTACGCATGATGTGGCCATTTGATACGACGCTTTGTATTCATCTAATTTGCCGCAAGCCAACGCAGCCCATGCATGAATGGCGAATACCAGTGCCAACTCCCAATCTGGCGTTTCACTTCTTTCAGTGAAGTACTGTTTCATGCTTTCAGCATATTTCCAAGCACTTGGACCCATGTCCATTCGTGCATGAATTAAGGCCAGCAACATGGTGCTTCGCATTTGATTGATCGTTGCACAAGCAACTCGCCAATGCCAAGCTGAGGCATGTGCCGCATCTAAAAGTTCAGTATGGTTCAGCACATTCTCTAGTGATTCAGACATATTCCATGCAGCATTGTTTGCATAGATAGCAAAATAACGATGCCAGTTTCGGGTTGAAGGTTTTCTGGTGTTTTGCTCATATTCTGATTTTCTAACAATTTTCAAAACACCGAAATCAATTAGGACTCAGGATCCACCTGTTTAAATTGAATCACATTGCCTTCTGGATCGCTACCATCTAGAACAATATAGCCACGAATACGCCAAGCTTGTTTAATGGGCTTGAGATAGCCACCATGTGTTTTGGCAGCGGCTCGCACAAGCTCAAGGTCTTCCACAACAAATATGGGCTTTAAAGCAACATCCTCTCGTCGCTGAGGCGGAGATTCAATTTCTATACTTTGCGCATATGCTTTGGAAATGGCATGCACCACAACTTCGTGGTGTTGCCCTACTAAAAGATCATGCGATTTATCCGAAGCTTGAACCTTCAGCCCCAAAGCTTGCTGGTAAAACAATGAAACTTGATTGACATTTTTTGCGAAAATGCACAAAGCTTGCAATGGTGATTTAATTTTTTTTTCATCTAGTTCCCGATCAATTTGTATATTTCGATACACCAGAAAAACACCCCAAACTTGAATCAAAAGTTCTAAAAATGTAAGGGTTGATCTTTCAAGTCAATTTCGAGTCATCGCCGTACAGCCTAAGAAATTTAACATGACTCAGGAAAACCCTTGTGAAATGATTCCCGAAAGCTATTTCATTTCTAAAGTACCAGCGTTAAATTAATTCCTGTGCTTCATCGCGAAGTGCAATTCGTTAACTTGAAGAATTTCAAGATTGGGCTGCTGGCGCAACTGGCAGCGGACTAAGCAGCTGGGTTCGCAGCAACTTAGCGCGTCAATTACCTATCTAAACAAGGAGACACATCATGGCTTTATATCTAGTTCGTTCACGCTACACAACCACAGCTTTTCAAGGCATGCTTTCTGCACCTAGCGATAGAGGAGAGGCTGCAAAAGCGCTTTTCAAGTCTCTAGGCCTTAAAACTCATGAAGTATTGTTTTCAATTTCAAATGGCAGCATCGTTTGTTTAATTGAAGGAACTGCAGAGCAAATTACGGAAGCCCAGATGATCACAATGGCAAGCGGTGCCTTCCAAGAAATTCATGTAGAAGAATTAGTTTCAACCAAAGCGATGAAAACAGCTATGACCAATGCTGGTGCAAAAGCTGCCAAATACAAAGCACCAAATAAATAATTGATTTGAATTTTTTTATTCAACACAAAATGAACAAAGGCACTAAGGTGCCTTTGTTCTTCCATCGTGTTTTTACTAGACGATTGTTTGATGAAGAGCCTACTTCATTGAGGCTTAAACCCTGATTCTCTAATGGGGGGCCCCCATTTGTCTAAATCACTCTTTAAAATTTGACCTAATCTTTCAGGTCCGTAACCAGTAGGCTCCAATTCCATGTCAATTAATTTTTTCTTGACGATGGGATCATTGATAGCGTCTATGGCTGCTTTTGCCAAGTTATCAATGATTGCGTTTGGGGTTCCAGCTGGTGCAAACAAGGCGTACCAAGGCAAAGCAACCAAGTCATAACCTTGTTCTTTAAAAGTAGGGACATCTGGGAAGCGAATACTGCGTTTTTCACCCGCAACGGCAATCAGTTTTGCTTTCTTGCCATCAACCAAGGTCTGAATATCCGCCGCTACAGTTGAAAGTGCTGATATTTCACCAGAAGCCAGAGCTTGCATGGCCGGAGCGGTACCTCGATATGGAACGTGTTCTAAATTAATGCCTGCAGTCTTTGCAAACAACACAGCCATAAAGTGAGGAAGAGAGCCAGCGGCTGCAGAGCCATAAAAACCGTTTTGACTGGGGTTGGACTTAACCCAACTCACATAGTCTTTAAGATTGTTTGCAGGTACTTTATTGGCTAAACCCAGGCCAATTTGAAAGTTGCTTAAATGCGCAATCGGGGCAAAATCTTTGACGGAATCATATTTTAATTGTCCAGCATAACTATGAGGAAATATGGACATCGTTGCCACAGGGGTCATCATTAAAGTGTTTCCATCTGGCGCAGCTGCCTTGACTGCAAGGTTACTTAACTGGCCAGCTGCGCCTGCTCTGTTCTCAACCAATACTGGCAGATTTAAATTCTTAGACATTGCTTCCGCCAAAATTCTAGTGAGCAAATCTGATGTTGCCCCTGGTGGATAACCCACGATGATTTTGATGGGCCCGGTTTGAGCCCAAATAAGAGAGCTCTGAATGCTCAGCAAAAGAATTACTAGCCATTTAAACAATGAACTTTTTTTCATTTGAAACTCCGTGACGGTTATAAATGTTTTAGTAATGATAACTTGAACAAAATCGCCAGACCAGCGAGTTTTGTGTCTGGGTATCAAATGCGGCTCAAAGCTGCCTTGCGGGCCCCAAACTTTATTCAAAAGTTTCGAAAATTTAAGAATCAATTGTCTGTGCCAAAATTGAAATGATTTTGTCTATTGGATCTTACGATGATTGAAGGTACTTGTTTGTGTGGTTCCGTTACTTGGCAACTAGATGGTAATCCCGATGGCGCCACTGCATGCAATTGCACCGCATGCCGGAGGTACGGCGTTCTTTGGGCATACGGTTATGTTGATGAAGATATCAAAACGCAAGGGGAAACAAAATCTTTTGTCAGGGGCAAGGCACTGGCGTTTCACTTCTGTCCAAACTGTGGCTGTGTGGCATTTTGGCGTGGGCTACAAAAGGACGAAACAGGCAAGACTCGAATCGCTGTTAATTTAAGACTTTCAGAGCCAGCTGCTGTTGCCCACATACCCATCGATCACTTTGATGGCTTAGACACCTTTGATGATTTACCTCGAGATGGTAAGTGTGTCGCCGATTATTGGTTCTAGAACCCGAGCATGGCGACTCTTGGGGAGAATGGTTTGTCCTTGGTGCCTTCTACCCATTCTTTATTTCTATCCCCGCAATTATCTTCTGCACAGCGCCAGTAAAAAATAGTAGAGCGACTATTGAAAGCTAAATCAACGATTTGTACTCAGGGGGTAAAAATTCCTGACATACTTGAAGATCTCAAACTTTATTTAAAAGTTCTGAGAATGAACTTTTGATCACTTAACTGAAATCGTTATTCCTGTTATCTGATTCAATAGCTTGCAGTCACCGGCTTGGACACCTGTCAAAAATTCACGAATGACCTGCGAAGTCAATGTCTCTGTTTTTTTTGATATGCCTCGCCCAGCAAAATTCATGTGCGTGGCACCATCAATGACGCCAAGCCACTTGCATCCTGATTTCATATTGTTAAATGGCTCGGTTCTTGTTTCCCAAGATAATCCGCCTAATTCCTTGTCTTGAGTACCTGTCAGCATCAATACTGGTTGGTTGATATCGTTCCATGCATTTTCAGGAAATATCAATCCTGAGCCTTGTGGAGAAATAGCGATGTAAGCCGTGAACTTGGGCACTTCAGCAATATTCAATTTGTTTAGTGCACCTGCCTGCATCATCACAGTCGCTGCGCCCATTGAGTGACCAATCAAAACAGCCACTTTTGAATTGCACTGACCTTGAGCCCATTCTTTCGCAACAGCAATGTCCATAAATCTAGCT
>JAURHO010000012.1 GCA_030833265.1 Crocinitomicaceae bacterium
CAGAGCTTTTAGATCGAATCGTTTTGTACAGTTGAATGATGGCTCTTGCATGGCCAATTTGCAAGCCGTTATCGATTTTGAGCAATGGGATGAAGCTTTACTAAAGCGCATAACTACTGCCGCAGCACTTTCCTTGACCGGAACAATCGTGGCCTCACAAGGAGCAGGTCAGGCAGTTGAATTACAAGTTACAAATATTGAAATTTTAGGAGATGCACACCCTGATGAGGTTCAGAAAACCGTGATGCAACCTAAAAGACACAGCCTTGATTTTCTCCGCGAACAAGCACACTTGCGTTTCAGAACCAATACGTTTGGCGCCGTATTTCGCATCCGTCATGCAGTCGCTTTTGCTATTCATCAGTTTTTCAATGAGCGCGGCTTCTTTTATTTACACACCCCAATCATTACGGGTTCAGATGCCGAGGGCGCAGGTGAAATGTTCCGCGTCACTACCCTTGATGCGAAAAATCCGCCATTAACCGACGATGGGAAGGTAGATTTCAAAGAAGATTTCTTTGGCAAAGCCGTGAACTTAACGGTGTCTGGTCAGCTTGAGGCAGAGCTTGCTGCGACAGCTTTGGGTCAGGTTTATACATTTGGCCCAACTTTCAGGGCTGAAAACTCTAATACTTCGCGCCACTTAGCCGAATTTTGGATGATTGAACCAGAGGTTGCTTTCAACGAATTGAAAGAAAACATGGACCTCACCGAAGACTTCTTAAAATACATCTGTAACTACGTGCTTACCAATTGCGCAGCTGACGTTCAGTTTTTAGACGAACGCGAAGCCCAAGAGCAGGCTCAAAAACCGGCCAATGAGCGCCAAGAAATGAGTTTGAAGCAACGTTTGCAATTTGTCATTGAAAATCCATTCAAAAGACTCACCTACACCGAGGCCATTGACCTCTTACTCAATTCAAATCACTACAAGAAAAAGAAATTCAAGTATCCAGTAGAGTGGGGTATTGACCTGCAATCTGAGCACGAGCGCTATCTTGTTGAAAAAGAGTTCAATTGCCCTGTAATTTTAACTGATTATCCGGCACAAATTAAGGCGTTTTATATGCGCTTAAATGATGGTTGTGAGCCAGGTAAGCAAACAGTTGCTGCCATGGATGTCTTGTTTCCAGGAATTGGCGAAATTGTAGGGGGTTCACAACGCGAAGAGCGCTACGATGTGCTTTTGAAAAAATGCGAAGAATTTGGCATCCCGAGTGAAGAACTATGGTGGTATCTAGACACGCGTAAATTCGGAACCGTACCACATGCGGGCTTTGGTTTAGGTTTTGAGCGCATGGTTATGTTTGTAACGGGTATGTCAAACATCCGCGACGTCATTCCGTTCCCAAGAACACCACTCAACGCTGAATTTTAAAGCGCTTTTTCTGGGTCAAAGGCGTATTTACCTGCAATGAATCCGGTGGTCCAGGCTGCCTGAAAATTGTAGCCACCTGTAATGCCATCAATGTCTAGAATTTCTCCGGCGAAGGACAGCTGTGGTAATTTTTTAGTACGCATCGTCTGAAAATCAATTTCTGAAAGCGAAATCCCACCAGCCGTCACAAACTCTTCTTTGAAGGTGGTTTTCCCTTGCACTTCATAACGGTCATTGAGCAGCGTATTCACCAATCGATTCAGGCCCTTTTTTCCTAACTCTGACCAACGCAAATCTGGGTTGATCTCACTGCGTTCGAGCAAGTGCAGCCAGAGCCTATTGGTGAGCGGCGTCGGATTCCAGTTGCTCATTTTTTTACCCGCTTGGGCTTGGCTTGTTTGCTCGAGTTGTACTCTTAAGTTATCTTCTTTGGCATCATCTAGCCAATTGACCAACACGTGAAAATGGTAGTTTTTTTCGGCTAATATTCGAGCACCCCACGCAGACAATAGTAAAATTGCAGGGCCACTCATGCCCCAATGTGTAATGAGTAATGGGCCACGGCCTGTTAGTTTCGTCCCTTCTATCTTGGCACTGGCATTCGAAACCACTGTACCCATCAATTCGCAAATTGGATTTTTGGGCATGTTAAACGTGAACAAAGAAGGTTGGGGTTCAATGATATCGAGTCCAAGTTCTTCTAGCCAATATAAATTACTGAGTTTGGGCTGTCCGCCCGTGCACACAATAACGCGGTCGTAAAACTGTTCTTGCTCGTTTTGTACCAGCCTTACGCCATTGGTATGCGGTTCAATTTTTGAAATCGTTTGCTGCAGCAAGAGCTCGACACCTAACTGCTTGCAAGCTTTTAAAAAGCTGTCAATAATGACCTGAGAATCGTTTGCTAGCGGAAAAATACAGCCATCTGGGTAAGTTTTGAGCGGCACTCCTCTGGACTCAAACCACTCAATGGTGTCGTTTGCTGAAAACTGATGAAAAGCTTTCCTGAGTTGTTTTTCACCTCTCGGATACGCTTTGGCTAATTCTTGAATATCAGGGCAATGATGGGTGACATTACAGCGCCCTCCGCCTGAAATTTTTACTTTGGCCAAAAACTTATTGCTCTTCTCTAGAATACAGACCGAAGCATCAGGCCAATGTTGTTTGGCAGAAATGGCGGCAAAAAAACCAGCCGCACCACCACCAATAATGGCAACCTTTCGTTGATTTTTTCCTGAATATCCTTCCATTCTCATGACACCGCCTCGATTTTCCAAGTTTTGCCATTCAAAAGGGCATTTTCCCCGACCTTCTTGCCTTTAAGTGTCAAAAACAGCGGTGCTTCTGGGCTCAGGCAAAAAACGGAAGTTTGCTCAAATTCAAACTGTCCAAAGGCAATGCTGCAATAAAACCATTGTTCATTGCACTTAAAAATTGAACCAATTTGTATTTGTGTGTGAGCCTGTTGGGCATCTATTCTTTTTAACGCAGTATGTTGTTGTTGCAGCAAGTTGATTTGCCCGTCAATCTTTTCGATTTCGAGCTGGGCCATAGCTATTCCGACTTCATGTTTGTCGCCGGCAGAGCCTTTGCCGCTTTCTGTGCTGTCATGGCTAATTTGGGTTCTTTGGACGCTGAGCTCAGAAATGCGCGTTTCAAGTAACTGAAATAAATGTTCGTGGAGCCTAGTTTTGAGCAGCATATCTTGCAAAAATAGCCTGATTTATCGTAAATTCGCGACTTTACAAAGTAATCGTTCATGAAAGCAAAATATCCTGAATACAAAGGATTAAACCTTCCCAACATCGCTACTGCTGTCCTTGAAAAATGGCAAAAAGAAGCCATTTTTGAGCAATCTGTTGCGCAAAGGGCAGGGGCACCATCATTTGTATTCTACGAAGGGCCGCCCTCTGCCAATGGTTTGCCGGGCATTCACCACGTAATGGGCCGCGCCATCAAGGATATTTTTTGCCGCTATCAAACGTTAAAAGGCAAACAAGTTCACCGCAAAGCCGGTTGGGATACCCACGGCCTTCCTGTCGAGCTTGGTGTCGAGAAAGAACTGGGTATTACCAAAGAAGACATCGGCACTAAAATCAGCGTCGATCAATACAACGAAGCTTGCAAGACAGCCGTCATGCGCTACACAGACATCTGGAATGCACTTACCCTACAAATGGGTTATTGGGTGGACATGCAAAACCCGTATGTCACTTACCAGCCCAAATACATGGAATCTGTTTGGTGGTTGTTGTCTCAACTTTACAACAAAGGCCTCATCTATAAAGGCTACACTATTCAGCCTTACTCGCCAAAAGCGGGTACTGGGCTCTCCTCGCACGAGCTGAATCAGCCGGGCTGCTACAAAGATGTCAAAGACACTACGGTTGTGGCTATGTTTGAAGCTTTAAGTGGTCAAAAATTGCCATTTGAAGCGACACATGCTGAAAAAACACATTTTCTTGCCTGGACCACCACGCCTTGGACACTTCCTTCAAACACGGCATTAACTGTAGGCCCAAACATTGACTACGCTTTAGTTGCAACCTACAACCAATATACTTTTGAGCCTATTCAAGTGATTTTGGCTCAAAACCTCGTCAGTTATCAGTTTTCAAAAGGCTTTGCAGCCGTAGAAAATCAAGAAGACCTCCAAACTTACAATGCCGGAGACAAGCAAATTCCATATTTTGTTGTTGGTACTTGCAAAGGCCAAGATTTGATTGGTTTAAAATACCAACAACTCCTACCTTATGCCCAGCCTGCAGAAAATCCTGAGGCGGCATTTCGCGTCATTGGCGGTGATTTCGTCACTACCGAAGACGGAACCGGAATTGTCCATACCGCCCCAACATTTGGTGCCGATGATGCCCGTGTGGCTGCCGAAGCTGGCGTTCCTGGCTTATTACTCAAAGATGAGCGTGGAAATTTAGTCCCACTCGTTGACCTTCAAGGTAAATTCAGACCTGAACTTGGCCCTTATGCAGGCATGTATGTCAAAAACGAATATTACGATGCGGGTCAAGAACCTGAAAGATCTGTAGATGTACAACTTGCTATTCAACTCAAAGAAGAAGGCAAGGCTTTCAAAGTAGAAAAATACGAGCACTCGTATCCACATTGTTGGCGCACCGACAAACCAGTTCTTTATTACCCCCTAGACTCTTGGTTTATTCGCGTAACGGAGCGCAAAGAAGACATGGTGGCGCTTAACCAACAAATCAACTGGAAACCAGAAGCAACTGGTTCTGGGCGTTTTGGAAAGTGGTTAGAGAATGCCAATGACTGGAACCTTTCTCGCTCTAGGTACTGGGGTATTCCTATTCCTATTTGGTCAACCGAAGAAGGTGACGAACGCATTTGTATTGGTTCAGTAGCAGAATTACTTAGCGCTATTGAGCAGTCAATAGCTAAAGGCTTTATGTCTCACAATCCGTTTGCTGGCTTTGACCCCAAAGATTTATCGGATGCCAACTATGAAAAAATTGATCTACACAAGCACATCGTGGATCAAATTGTTTTGGTTTCTCCGAGTGGCAAACCCATGAAACGCGAAGCCGACCTCATTGACGTTTGGTTTGACTCCGGTGCAATGCCTTATGCACAATTGCATTATCCTTTTGAGAACAAAGAACTCATTGATCAAAAAACAGCATTTCCTGCAGATTTCATTGCTGAAGGCGTTGACCAAACCCGCGGTTGGTTTTATACCTTGCATGCCATTGCCACGATGGTTTTCAATGAAAAAGCCTACAAAAATGTGGTTTCAAATGGCTTGGTCCTCGACAAAAACGGTCAAAAAATGTCTAAGCGCTTGGGCAATGCCATTGACCCTTTTGAAACACTTCAAAAATATGGCCCTGACGCCACCCGTTGGTACATGATCACCAACGCGCAACCTTGGGACAACCTTAAATTTGACCTCGAAGGCATCGCCGAAGTACAGCGCAAATTCTTCGGTACGCTTTACAATACCTATTCATTCTTTGCCCTTTATGCAAACATAGACGGCTTTGATTTTTCGGCCCCTGAAGTAGCACTATCTCAAAGACCTGAAATTGACCAATGGGTTATTTCTAAACTCAATTCTCTCATTGCTGAGGTCGACGCAGCTTACGCAGAATACGAGCCAACCAAGGCAGGCCGTGCCATCCAAGACTTTGTCAACGAACAACTCTCTAATTGGTATGTGCGCTTGTGTCGTCGCCGTTTCTGGAAAAACGACGATGCCCAAGACAAACAGGCGGCTTACCAAACACTCTATACTTGTTTAGAAACAGTGGCATTACTTGCTGCGCCAATTGCGCCATTCTACATGGATCAATTGTATTCTGACCTCAATCAGGTGAGTGGGAAAAACACAAAAGGATCTGTTCATTTGGCAGATTTCCCAGCTCCAAATCAAGCGGCTATTTTAGCACAACTTGAGCGCCAAATGGAATTAGCGCAACAAGCCTGTTCATTGGTTTTAGCGCTGCGCAAAAAGCAGCACATTCGCGTGCGTCAGCCACTGCAAAAAATCATGATTCCGGTGCTCAATGAGCAAGAAGCCAACAATTTCAGACACGTCACTGACCTCATCTGTTCGGAGGTCAATGTCAAAGAACTAGAGCTGTTATCTGACAGCGGCATTTTGGTGAAATCCATTAAACCGAACTTCAAAACGATAGGCCCGAAGTATGGCAAGCAAATGAAAGGCATCGCCGCATTGGTTCAGCAGTTTGGTCAAGAAGACATCGCGCAAATTGAGCAAGCTCAAGTTTGGAAAGGTGAAGTTGACGGACAAACCATTGAACTACTACTCGAAGACTTCGAAATCCAGGCACAAGATATCCCAGGATGGCTAGTGGCCAGTGAGAACGGCCTAACGGTTGCACTTGACATCAGCATTAGTCCTGAATTGAAAGCAGAAGGCTTGGCCCGCGAGCTGGTCAATCGCATACAAAACATGCGCAAGGACCTCCAACTCGAGGTAACAGACCGCATTACGGTAAAGCTAGACACCTCAGAAGTCGTAAAAGCTGCTGCACTTGCACATCAGCATTATATTTGTGCTGAGGTCTTGGCAGATGCACTTGTATTTGAAACGAGTTCGGCGCCAAAAACCGAAGAAATAGAAGCAGCGGCGGATACCGCCATTCAACTTATAAAATAAGCCCAAATGAATAAATGGTTCATTGATCAAAAAGAAACACAAACCCTTAGCGGAGCCTCCGTGAAGTGGTTTGATCACCAATTTTTTGAAATCAAGTTTGAAGGCAAAAAGTATCACGGAGAATTACTCGCTGACCAATCTGAATTGGGTCAATTAACGATCCGTATCAATCACCGCACTTTTCAAGTGAAAAAAGGACATCCGCTCGATGACTTAATTGCTGCTATGGGCCTTGACAAACCTAAATTGCGCAAGCTCAAAGAAATGCAAGCTCCCATGCCAGGCCGTGTTACAGCTATTCATGTTAAAGTAGGTCAAGAGGTACAGCCCGGAGATGCTTTGTTGTCTTTAGAAGCCATGAAAATGGAGAATGTACTTAAGGCCGAAGGAATCGGTGTAGTGAGTGCCATTCAAATTCAAGAAGGCGACGTTGTCGATAAGGGTGGCTTACTCATCAGTTTTGAGTAAGTAAAAACCAGTTCTCTTATTTCAACAAGATTCTAATTTTCTTATCGGCCTGCAGTAAAACACTCGCATCCTGAAAACTTGGTGCTGAGAAAGTTTCGCGGGCATTATTGGAAAATCCATAGGCCTCGGTTGGTGCGCCAAAAAGGTTTTTATCGAGTACGCCGTTTTTGTTTTCATCGTGGTAGACGGCAAGAGCATATTTGCCAGCAGGGAGATTTTTAAAAGTATAACTCAATTGTTTGCCATCTATTTTTAAAACGACACCTTTCAGTTGCTTACCAAAAGTTGGAAAGTTGGCTGCTTTATCGAAAAGCCCTATAAACACTGTTCCTTTAGTATTTGGTATACCATTGATCTCTACCTCTAAATTTGCATTAGAGTCAAGTAAGAGTAGGGCAAGGCAAATGAGGATAACTTTCATGTAAGGAAAACAAACTTAACACAATCGGGTTCATAGAAAAAGGGAATCCCTAACTTTGTTTTATGAATAAATTTGTTTTGGTAACAGGCGGGGCGGGTTATATTGGCTCGCATACCGTTGTAGCACTCCAACAAAAAGGCTACACTCCAATTATCGCTGATGATTTTCGCAATGCCAATGAGGTGGTGCTAAAGGGGCTCACGCAAATTTTAGGCGCGACGCCCATTTTACACCGCATCGATGTTTGCGATGCAGCAGCACTCAATCAACTCTTTGAGCAATACAACTTTGAAGGAGTCATTCATTTTGCGGCCTACAAGGCGGTCGGCGAGTCTGTTGAGAAGCCATTGGCCTATTATCAGAACAATTTGGTGGGCCTGATCAATGTACTCAGTATGCTTGAAAAGCACGATGTGCGCAACTTTGTGTTTTCGTCATCTTGCACCGTTTATGGCGAGCCTAAAGGTGAAAAAGAAGTGAGTGAAAGCACCCCAAAACAAGCACCAGAATCTCCGTATGGGTTTACCAAATGGATGGGCGAGCAAATCATCACAGACTTTCATAAAAGTTCAGCAAAAAGCAAGCTCATGAACTTGCGTTATTTTAATCCGGTTGGTGCCCACGCGTCGGCACTCATTGGCGAATATCCAATAGGTAAGCCAAATAACTTGTTGCCTTTTGTGACGCAAACAGCAATTGGCAAGCACGCTCATTTAACAGTCTTTGGCGATGATTACCCTACCCGAGACGGTTCTTGTATCCGAGACTACATCCACGTTACAGACCTTGCAGAAGCGCACGTAGCCGCCCTTGAATTTTTAGCTAAAGCAGAAAATGGTTTGCTTGAAGCTGTCAATATTGGCACCGGCACCGGCAGCTCTGTTCTTGAAATCGTCGCCGCATTTGAAAAGGTAACTGGCAAGGCTTTGCCGCATCAAATTGGCCCAAGAAGAGCAGGAGATGTTGTAGAAATTTATGCTAATGCCAGCAAAGGCCAAGAATTATTAGGATGGAAAGCCCGTCTAACCATAGAAGACGCCATCCGCGATGCTTGGGCCTGGGAAAATTATTTAGCAGCAAGCGCACAGCAATGATCATTGATACACACGCGCATATTTATGCCGAAGAATTTGATGCCGACAGAGACCTCATGCTCCAAAGAGCCAGTGCTTCGGGTGTCGGCGCTATTTTATTGCCAAATATAGATGTAGCAAGTATTGCTCCTCTAGAATCTTTGGCAGCTGCTCAGGCCAATTGTATCCCCATGATGGGCTTGCATCCAACCTATGTTAAAGAAAATTGGGAGCAAGAGCTTGCCACCATTGAAGCGCAGCTTTTCGCTGCGCCAGAGCGCTACTGCGCCGTTGGCGAAATCGGCCTCGACCTCTATTGGGACAGCACTTTTTTAGCCGAGCAGCAAGCAGCATTTCGACTTCAGGTACAATGGGCTAAGAAACTCAAATTACCCATTGCCATACATGTCAGAAAAGCTTTTGAAGAACTTTTTGCCATTCTCGACGAAGAATGGACGCCAGAATTAAGCGGGGTGTTTCATTGTTTTACTGGTAGCAAAGAACAAGTGCAACGCATTTTAAAATACGAGCAATTCTATTTCGGAATTGGCGGCGTTTTAACCTATAAAAATGCGGGCTTGGCTGAGGTTGTTGCCCACATTCCTCATGACCGCTTATTGCTTGAAACAGACGCTCCTTATTTGTCACCGGTTCCTTACCGAGGAAAACGCAATGAACCCGCCTACATGACTGAAGTAGTTGGCAAATTGCACGAATGCCTTGGTTTATCGGTGCCTGAAATTGAGGCGCTCACGAGCGCCAACGCCGTTCGCTTATTTGCCTTAGAAAAATTTCTTACTTTCGAACATGCGTAAGATTTTACTTATCTATACTGGCGGCACCATTGGCATGATCACCAATGCCCAAACAGGGGCTCTTGAAAGTGTCAATTTTGAGCACCTACACGCCCACATTCCAGAACTGCAGCGCTTTGATTTAGAACTGAGCGTTCGTAGTTTTGAGCAGCCTGTCGATTCTTCAGAAATTACCCTTCAACATTGGCAAACAATTGCCAGTTGGATCACGGAATTTTATGCGCAATTTGATGGTTTTGTGGTGCTGCATGGCACCGACACCATGTCATATACAGCGAGTGCCTTGAGTTTTATGCTGCAAGGCCTTAAAAAGCCAGTGATTTTTACGGGTTCACAACTCCCGATTGGTATCATCAGAACGGACGGCAAAGAAAACCTCATTACGGCCATTGAAATTGCGGCTGCTCAAGATGAAAACGGCGAACCAATGGTGCAAGAGGTGGCACTGTATTTTGAATATTGTTTATTTAGGGCAAACCGAAGTTCCAAGGTTTCGGCGCATCAATTTGAGGCCTTTCAATCTCCAAATTATCCGTTACTAGCCAAAGCTGGGGTTCAATTAGAGTGGTTTAAAGAACGCCTTTTCCGCACTAATGAAACGGCCTTGAAAAGTCAGCTTTCATTGAATAATCAGGTTGGTTTATTGAAACTCTACCCTGGAATTCCAACTGTTGCCTATACTTCTTTATTACAATATCCAAGTTTTCAAATTGTGATACTCGAAACCTTTGGTGCTGGTAATGCCTTTAGTGAGTCAGCGTTTCAAACAGCCATTCATGACTTTATTACAGCCGGCGGAATCGTACTTAATATTACGCAATGCCAAAGCGGATCGGTCAGACAGGGGGCCTATCAGACCAGTGTATTTTTTGAGAAAGCAGGTGTAATTAGTGGTGCTGACTTAACAGCAGAAGCAGCCATTACGAAAAGCATGTTTGCTTTGGCCAATCTTCCAAAAGAAGCAATCCCGAATTTTCTAGGGACAGCTGTGGTAGGGGAGCTTTCCTAGCGCTGTTCAATTACTTTTCCTTCGCTCACTTCTAAAATTCTACCCGGAAAATGCGCCACCATTTGCATGTCGTGGGTGGCCATCAAAATAGCTGTGTTTTCTTCTTTGGCAACCGCCAAAAGCAATTCCATAATTTCTTTAGAAGTTGCGGGGTCCAAATTTCCGGTTGGTTCGTCTGCTAAAATAAGTGTAGGCTTATTCAAAAGTGCTCTTGCAATAGAAACACGTTGCTGTTCTCCTCCGGAAAGTTGATGCGGGAAATCTTTGGCTTTTTTCTCGATGCCAACAAGTTGCAGGCAGTTCATCGCGCGCTGCTCAATGAGTTTTTTGTCGCTCCAGCCCGTTGCCCCTAAAACAAACTTGAGGTTGTCAAGAACATTGCGGTCAGTGAGCAACTGAAAATCCTGAAACACGATGCCAATTTTTCTGCGCAAAAAAGGAATCTGCTTGCGTTTAAGGCCCTTGAGTTCAAAGCCGCAAACACTTCCAGTACCTTCAGTAAGCGGCAATTCAGCGTAGAGAGTTTTGAGCAAACTACTTTTTCCGCTACCGGTTTTACCAATCAAATAGGCAAATGTTTTTTCTTCCAATTCGAGGTCGAGTTGGTCAAGAATCAATTTTTCTTGTTGGTAAATTTTGGCGTTTCTTAGAGAGATGACAGTTGACACAAGCGATAATTTTAGACAAATGTGTTCATTAAGTCGTAACCAAAATAAATTTTACCCGATTTTATCTTAACAAATTCAGGTTTAAAACTTTTGGATAGGGGAGCAGATTGGGCACTTGCCCCTAGTAATTTTACATACTATGAATCGTAACTTGCGTTATCTTGTCTTCCTGTTGTGCTTCCCAATGCTTTTTTGGGCGCAGGAATCCACCAAATACAGTGGTGAAAATGCGGCTTTTTTCAATGCCGAGGATTTGTATACTAAAGCTCAGTTTGCCGAAGCCAAACAAGAGTTCAGGACCTTCATCAATGCTTGTCAGCAAAACAAGCGCAATGAGCACGATCCTTTCTTGATCAAGGCGCATTACTATGAAGGGATGTCGGCCTTGCAGCTCTATAACAACGATGCCATTCCCTTATTAGAGACATTTAATAAAACCTACCCAGAAAACAATTACCGCACTGAAATTGCCGTAGGAATTGGGGCGTATCATTTCAAAAATGAAGATTTCATTGCAGCACAACGCGCTTACAAAGACATCAACGTCAGGAACCTAAAAGCTGATCAAAAAGAAGAAGTACTTTTCAAGTTGGGTTATTCGGCCTATCAAAATGAAGACCAAGATGCGGCTTATCTTGCTTTTAAAGATATCAAAGATGGCACCACCGAATATGCGAAGCCGGCTTTGTATTACTATGCACACATCAGTTATACACGTTCTTCTTTGCAAGAGGCCTTAGAAGGTTTTAAAGCTTTGCAAAAGGATTCCACTTATTGTGGCGTTGTGCCATATTACATTGCACAAATTTTATACAAACAAGGCAAGTTTCAGGAAGTAATAGATTTCGCTCCGACTGTCTTGACTTGCAGCTTTGTCAATAATGAATTTGACATTCAGCACATCATCGGGAATGCTTATTATCAGTTAGGGAAGTTTGACCAAGCATTACCTTATCTAGAAAAATACCATCAAAATGCCCGTGGTACCCGCGATGATTATTATGAGTTTGGCTATGCCTATTACAAAACACAGCAATACGACAAAGCCATCAAGAATTTTGATAAAGTAACAAGAGTTTCGGATAGCCTGGGGCATATTGCGATGTATCAAATTGGTGATTCATATCTCAAATTAAACAAACTACTGCCTGCAAGAAGTGCTTTTGAACGCGCTGCTGAAATGAACAGTTTACCTCAAATTCAGGAGGATGCACTTTTTCAATTTGCCGTTATTTCTTTTAAAGTAGATATCAATCCTTACGATGAATCAGTAAGGGCGTTTGAAAATTACTTGAGCCGTTACCCTGAGTCAAAGCGCAAACGCGATGTGTATCAATACCTTGTAAATGTTTACACCAACACCTCAAATTTTGCAAAAGCCCTAGAGTCCATTGATAAATTGGCCTCAAAGGATGCGCAACTCAAAAAAGTTTACCAAACGGTAGCCTTTAATTATGGCGTTGAGTTGTTTCAAAAAGGACAAATGCAAGATGCCTATGAGGCGTTTAAAAAGGTAAGCACGTATCCGATGGATCCGCAGATGGTCGCGCTTTCGCGTTACTGGATGGCCGATATTCTTTACCGCAAAAATGATCTAAGTGGGGCAATTAACACCTACCGTGATTTTATCAATTCACCGGCTTCCAATTCCTTGCCTGAAAAAGTAGACGCTTATTACAATATTGGTTATGCATATTTAGATCAAGGCAAAAGAGATGAAGCGATTCAGTCGTTTAGAACCTATTTGCAACTGAATCCAGACAAAGCGAACAAAGTTGTGGATGCCACTTTCCGCGTGGCCGATGCTTATTATGTAAACAAGCAGAATTTGCAAGCCATTCAATATTATCAGCAGGCTTACAACCTCAATTCTCCTTTGAATGACAAGGCACTCTTTTATTTAGCAAAAGCCCAAGGCTTCAATGGTCAGCTGCCAGATAAAGCCCTAACGCTTAGTAAATTGCTTAAAGAAGCACCCGCTTCAAAATACCGCATGAATGCCCAGTATGAATTGGCGAGAACCTATTTCTCTCAATTGAATTATGATCAGGCGCTCAGTACGTATCAGACCTTCCTTTCTGAGTTTCCGAAGTCCCCGTATACGCTTGATGTCAAGTTAGACATAGCGGATATTTACTACAAAAAATGGGACTACACTAAGTCTGAGGCGGCTTACCTCGAGATCTTAAGTACGTATGAGCAACAGCGCGAAATCTGTAAAAAAGTCGTCATGAACCTGATTGATGTCTATAACGCACAGAAGAAACCTGATTTAGCTTCTGAGGTCATCGACAAGTATCCGTGTGCTAATATTTCAACTGAGGAAAAAGAGAACATTTTCTACTCGCCGGCATTAGCTGCCTATGAAGACACCAATTACAGAGAAGCCATCGAGAAATTTGAAGTCTACATGACTAAATTCCCGAATGGCCGTTATATGAACGAGACTTATTTCTATTTGGGTAATAGCTTACTCAGAACCAAAGATTCTGTAGGGGCCATTCAACAATTTGAAAAGTATTTAGGCACCAACCTAACTACTTATGCTGAGTATGCTGCTGCCAAAACGGCTGCCTACCACTACATCCGAAAAGATTACGCAAAAGCATTGCAGTACTATCAGAAATTAGAAAGCGTCGCGGCGAAGCCAACGAGCACTTTTGACGCTAAACTTGGCATCATGCGTTGTGCCTTTTTAGGTGCCAACTATGAGCTAGCGCGTTCTAACGCTGACTTTGTTTTAGAGAATGCGGCCCTGACGCCTGTACTCAAAGTAGAAGCAGAATATGCAAAGGGCTTGGCAAACTACCACTTGAAACAACTTGATTTAGCGAAGACTTCATTAGAATGGTTGGTCAAGAATACAACGACGGCTATGGGTTCTGAAGCCAAATATTTATTGGCAGATATCTATTACAGTCAAAAAATGTATGACGAAGCGGAAACAGAAATCAAGTCTTTGTTAAAAATGAAGCCGAGCTACAATTATTGGGTAGCCAAAGGGCTTTTATTACAAACGCGTGTGCACATAGCGCATGAGGATCTTTTCCAAGCTGAGCAAACACTCAAGTCGGTGCTTGACTTTTATCCGGACCAACAAGACGGTGTGCTTTCCGAAGCTTCTGACCTCTGGGATGAACTCATGCAATTGAAAAATCCGCCTGCTTCAGAAGAGAAGCAACCTGAAATGAAAATCGAAATCAACGAAGAATAAAACATGAAGTTATTCAGCACCACCTTATTTTGTATAGGTCTCATCCTGACTTCTTTTGCACAACAAAAGGAGGATCTAGTTGGCTATACAACCACTAATCAGCAAGTTGAGCCTGCCTCGCGCATTTTAGAGTTTCCTAAAATCATTGACTCCGTGAAGGCAAGTCCTGTTAAAGACTATCCTCTATTGTTCTTTCAGGCAGAAACCAAAATCTTGCTCGACACGATTGAAGCCGCAACTGTTGAAACTACTGAGAAACTCGATAAACTCTATCCTTTTTATGTGAAGGCCGGAATTGGTTCGGTAATTATGCCTTTGGGTGAAATCCGTTTTGGTTCAGATCAGTCTCGCAACTGGCATTATGGAGGCAACATCACGCACTTGAGTTCTTACGGGGACATCAAAGATCGCAACAAAGTGTTGTATGCACCTGCCCAATATGACCGCAGTGCAGCCCATTTATACGGGCGTTACAACGAGCGCAATTACCAAATAAAAGCAGACGGTTATTATCAAAATAATGGTTTTCATTACTACGGAATTCCTTTAGATTCAACGACCACTATTACTGCAGATTCTATTGCCCAAAGATTCCAATTGAGTAAAGGTACTGCTGAATATATTTGGCTTAGAGGAGATTCTGCACGCTTGAATTTATCATTCCAAGGGGCGTATCAAAATTTCTTGACTCGACCACTCGATTCTACCAAAGTATTTCGATCAAAAGAAAATAATATTCAGTTCAAAACCAGAGCTTGGTATAATTACAAATACGAGTATTTCTACGCTGATTTGGGCTTGCGTTACAACAACTATAGAAGAGGATTTGTAGATACGGTTGTTGCTCCGGGAGACACTGGTTTTGTACACAACAATACCATCATTGATTTTAGACCAGGAGTTTGGACACAAGCGCTCAATGACCGCCTAAAAGTTGAATTGGGTGTAACAATCACGGGTGATGTTCACGAAAGTGGGACCAATTTTTATGTGTACCCGAATGCAGAATTTAAGTATAGCTTGTTCAACAATATTTTTATTCCTTATGTAGGATTAAAGGGTGGCTTGAAACAGAATACCTTACAGGGCTTGACGAGCGTGAATCCGTTCATCAGAACCAATGTAGAATTGCGCAACGAGCATAACCCTTATGATATTTACGGTGGTTTCAAAGGAACACTGAGCCAACAATTGAGTTTTAATCTCGGCGTACACTTCATGCACATTGAAAACAAAGCCTTCTTTGTGACCGACACCAACGATATTTATAACAACAACCAGACGGTGCACTATGATACACTCTCTCAAACGACTTTTGAAGGATCTGTGAGTTATCAGAACGGAGAAAAGCTAAAGATTGACGTGTTGGGGCGCTATAATATGTTCTTATTATACCATGAGGCCTACGCCTGGAACTTGCCACAATTACAGTTCATTGCCCGAGGTTCTTATCAGTTGAATGATAAATTCTATGGCAAACTAGACGCCAATATTGAAACCGGCAGAAAAGCACTTGTGTCTGCTGATACTCCTGATGCGCTTTCAACAGATCAAGGGCAGTATTATGTGAATTTAGGGACAATTGTTGACATCAATTTAGGCCTCGAATATCGCTACACGCCTCGTTTTTCGGTCTTTTTACAAGCCAACAATTTAGCGGCACAACGCTATAACCGTTGGTATAGCTATCCAGTGCAGCCTATTCAAGTAATTGGTGGGATCACAGCCAGATTCTGATGCAAACTGAGGCTTTTGTCCTGACGCAGACAGGTGCTGCAAAAACGGCTTTTCAAAGACAGGAAGTTTCCATTAGCGCTCCTAAGAGTGCTGAGGTACTTATTGAAGTTGAGGCTTTTGGGCTCAATTATGCCGATGTGATGGCCCGTTTGGGTTTGTACCGAGAAGCGCCTCCAATGCCTTGTGTGTTAGGCTATGAATTGGTTGGAAAAATAATTGAAGTGGGAGCAAATGTCTCACCGCAACTCTTGGGCAAGCGCGTACTGGCATTTACACGATTTGGCGCCTATGCCAAACACGCCATTACTCGGGCAGATGCCATACATGAAATCCCGGCAAACATAACTGCGGCCCAAGCACTTCCATTTGCCACTCAGGGTGTTACCGCATATTACATGACTGATATTTTAGCGCCAATTCAACCACACGACAACGTACTTGTACATGCCGCAGCTGGTGGGGTAGGGAGTTTTCTAATTCAGCTAGCGCGTTTGCGCGGTGCCACCGTAATTGCCAGCACGGGCTCAGACCAGAAACTGCCTTACATTCAGTCTTTAGGAGCCCAGCACGTCATCAATTATAAAAAAGGCAATTATCAAGATCAAATAAAAGCGCTTCTTGGCGATCAAAAATTGAACGTTTCATATAATCCGATCGGGGCCAAAAGTGCTAAAACTGATTTGACCTTATTGGGTCCGGGTGGTCGCTTGTTTTTGTTCGGCGGTTCTGAACTAGCCAACAGAAAGGGACTGCTTGGTAAATTAAAATTTCTTTGGGAAATGGGTTTCCTATTGCCGATAGGACTCATGATGCAGTCTAAAAATATTTTGGGCGTAAATATGCTGAAGTTGGCTGATGCACAGCCTTTGTTGATTCAAAATTCTATGTCGGCGCTTATTGAATTATATGAACAGCAAAAATTACAATTGCCTGAAATAACAACTTATCAAGCCGCTGCTTTTTTTGAGGCCCACGATGCCTTGGGTGCAGGACTGACTAAAGGAAAGTTAGTAATTGAGTGGGATTAATTTGCCTTTGGCTTAAAAAGTCCTTTAACAAATCCAAAGATGGGTTTGCGGAAAAGAAAAAGCAAGATGAGGTAAGGAATGAGCATCAGGTACAGAATGCCACCATTGATATTGCCAGCAAATGCATTTTCATCTAGGCCGTTTCCTTGTTCTGCCAACATTTTACATTGAGAGCATCCTTGTGCAAGCACATTTTGCATGCTGAAAACCAACCCTAAAATCAATAGAAATTTACTACGCATGACCTTGTCTTTTTACGTTACAAAATTACGGAAGAAAGAATCCAAATCAAAATCTTAATTTTGTCCTATGCGCATTTTAATTTTTCTCGTTACCCTAAGTTTTGTTCTGAGCTCTTGCGGTTCAAAAAGCAAAAACCAAGATGCCAAGTTAAACCTTGATCAGCTGCTTCAAAAGTACCCAGACTCTGTAAATATATTGGTTCAAAAAGGCAATCAATTGATTGATTCTCTTGAGTTTCAGAGGGCGCTAGAATTAGGCGCAAAAGCCTTTCGTCTTGACTCTTCAAATGTTTCGGCCCGCGTGCTTTATGCCGAGTGCCTGATCAATAAACAAAACCGCAGCGCCGACGACGTCATGCGCGCTTTTACGATGTACCGCATTCTCGTCAAGAAAGAACCTAAAAATGTGCCAGCTTTGGTTGGTTTAGCCAATACCCTTGTGCTATTAAATGACCACGATAACGCTTTTAAATTCATCAATCAGGCCTTGCGCCTCGACAAAACTTACCGCGACGCTTACATTTTAAAAGGCACCATTTATAAACTAGAAGGAAACACCAAGCTGGCAATTTCGTCTTACGAGACAGCGGTTCAGCAAGACCCCGATTATTACATGACCTATTTGTTGCTAGGATCTTTGTATGAATATGAAAAAGACCCAATCTGTATTGAAAAGTACACCACTGCTTATCAATTGCAACCTAAAAATATTGAGGTGATCTATGCCTTAGCCTATGCAAAAGAAAACTTTGGCCAAGAAAAGTCAGCCCAAGCGCTCTACAGAAAAATGACACGTGTAGATTCCACCTTTGCTGATGGTTATTTTCATTTAGGAGCACTCGCTCAATTTAGTTTCAATCAGCCAGACAGCGCCTTGTTTTTTTACAAAAAAGCCGTGAAAGTGAATCCTCAGCACATACCGTCTTATCACAACATGGGCTTGCTCTACGAAGATCGCAACGATTTATCAAATGCCTTGTTTAGCTATGCAAAAGCACTTAAGGTAGATTCAACTTATCAACTCTCTAGAGATCGCGTTCAAGTCCTCAGAAAGAAATTATGAAAAAAGCGCAGCTTATCAGTGAAATATTAGGAGATTGCCTCTTGCCCTTACTCGGTTTTTTATGGTGGGGCTGGGACCTCTATTTTATCTTGCTTTATCTCGTTTTTGACTACAGCATCCGCATCGGCTTCATGGTTGTAAATCCTGCGACAAGGAGTTGGCAACTTTTACTTAGGCCGCTGTTGTTCTTTGCCTGTTTTTTGATCCTTTCTCATTTTTATATGACCCTGACAGATCCAACCTGGCGCTTCAGTAAAGATTTCGCCGCCTTTTTTTGGTACGAAGAGCTTTGGGTCCCACAGGGTTTTGTATTGATTCCGTTATTGATCTATACCGAACTTTCTAGGCAGCGCATGGACAAGCTGCTCAACCCGGATGCAGACCTTTCCATATCTGTTCAAAAATTAGGAACTCGGCTCTTGATTTTAGCACTTATTTTTATGGTCATGAGCCTGATTTTACTCACCTTTTCTTGGAATGAAACTGCTGAAATTTGGTTCTTCCTAGTGGCTCTATTAATCCTCATTTTATTTGAAAACAAAGCGGCTTTTTTACAGGCCTAATTTGCCGTAAATTTGTCTGATTCTGATCGATATGTCAAAAGAAAAAATACTAGAACAAAAAAGAGCAACAATGCACAACGGCGGAGGCCAAGAACGCATTGACAAGCAACACCAACAAGGCAAACTCACTGCTCGCGAACGCATTTCTTTACTCCTTGACGAAGGCAGCTTCCAAGAAATTGGCGGTTTGGTAGAACACCGTTCCACCAACTTTGGCCTCGACAAACAAAAGTTCCCGGGTGATGGTGTTATTACGGGTTACGGAACAGTGCATGGTCGCCTTGTTTATGTTTATTCTCAGGACTTCACTGTACTTGGTGGCTCCTTGTCTGAAACACATGCCGCAAAAATTTGTCGGATCATGGATATGGCGCTTAAAAATGGCGCACCTATCATCGGAATGAATGATTCCGGAGGAGCCCGTATCCAAGAGGGCGTGGTTTCTTTGAGTGGTTATGCCGATATTTTCTTCAGAAATACGCGTGCTTCAGGCACCATTCCTCAACTTTCATTGATCATGGGCCCTTGTGCGGGCGGTGCTGTTTACTCGCCAGCGCTCACAGATTTTATTTTCATGGTTGAAGAAACCTCTTACATGTTTGTGACCGGGCCAAATGTGGTCAAGACGGTGACACACGAAGAAGTAACATCAGAAGATTTAGGTGGCGCTAAAACACATGCTGAAAAATCAGGCGTGAACCATTTTACGGCTGCCAATGATGTAGAGTGTATTCGCAAAGCCAGAGACCTCATTACCTTTTTGCCCCAAAACGCCAATGAAGAGGCACCTCTAACGCCTGTGTTCGAATACCAAGCAAGTAAATTCAAGCAAATCGATCAGATTTTACCTGATAACGCAAACGTACCTTATGACATCAAGCGCGTCATTGATTGCCTCATTGACGACAACAGTTTTAGAGAGGTTCATGAAGATTTCGCTAAAAATATTGTGGTGGGCTTTGCCCGTTTAGAAGGCAGAACTGTCGGAATCATTGCCAACCAACCTGCCGCATTAGCCGGTGTTCTCGATATCGATGCGTCGAGAAAAGGCGCGCGTTTTGTGCGGTTCTGTGATTCTTTTAACATTCCTTTACTCGTGTTGGAAGATGTGCCAGGATTCTTGCCTGGAACCGATCAAGAATGGCGCGGAATCATTACCCATGGTGCTAAATTGCTTTATGCATTTGCCGAAGCGACGGTACCAAAAATCACTGTTATTACCAGAAAAGCCTACGGTGGCGCTTATTGCGTCATGAACTCAAGAAGCTTAGGCGCTGACCTCACTTTTGCTTGGCCAACGGCAGAAATTGCCGTGATGGGTGCAAAAGGAGCTGCTGAAATCATCTTTAAAAGAGAAATCAGCGCTGCTGAAAATCCGGCAGAAAAATGGCTTGAAAAAGAAGCAGAATATGCGGACACTTTTGCCAATCCGTACAGAGCTGCAGAGCGTGGAATTGTTGACGAAGTTTTATTGCCTTCAGAGACAAGAGCTGCTTTAATTTCGGGCTTCGCCATTTCGCGAGCTCGTTCAGCCAAAGGCAAGTGCGCCAACTTCATATACGTTGGGCGCCGATGGAAGGCGTGATAACCAGATAGTCCAGATGCAAGCCCGATTGGTCGAGACGACACTTGCGGATATAACTGCGCGCCGGTCTGATTTGCCGTCACCACCATCTCGAGCAGTCGTTCCCACGTATCGGGCGCGTAGTCGGGTGATTGCACAAGAGTGAACGTCACCTTGCGCCCACTCTGACGTGAGAAGTCAGCCATCAATTTCACCTCGGCTTCTGGTGTGGTGCGCTCACCACCAAGTCGCTCAAGCTTGCCAACAGTTCCGGCCGGAATCATTTCAAAGACACCACGCCCAGCACGACCCATGGCATCAGCGATGGCCGACAACTCTTGATCGGGAGCGAAAGTTCCGGGCACGGGT
>JAURHO010000125.1 GCA_030833265.1 Crocinitomicaceae bacterium
CCAACGTCGTTTGTGAGTTCGGTGACATTCCAATAATGTACAGTGCCCGCGTTTGCCTGAGATTTCAGTTGAACGCGCAAAGCAGTGTTTGTGTTTTTTACACGCAAACGCATTTGAGGCTTGCCATTTAAGGGATGGGCTGCATCTGCAGAAATATTGTACCAAATGGTATCTTGATTGACGACCAGAAAAGTGTCGATATAACTTGTAGTGGTTGCGGTGTTATAAAAAGGAGTTTCGGCTAATAAGATGTTGGAACTATTGGTAACAATTAATCCATTTTCAAAGGCTTGGCCTGCTTCGCCCCATGCATGGATACTCTGGCCCCACATATTTGGGTTGGCGCTGTAGTCATAGAATTCAATTCTTGATTTAAGCAGGTCGTTGTTAAAGGTTTTTTTCAAATGAAAATTTACAGACCCATTATTTCCTCCGGAATTGACAAACACGACACCTAAATTACTAAAGGCATCGATGGCTTGGCTAAGCAGCGATGTACCATCTAGGGTTCCAAAATGATAAAGCCCCCAGCTCATGTTGATGACTAAGCGTTTGTCAGCGGCGAGTGCTTTTTGATACATCCATTGCCAAGCATCAAGGACAGCGCCTTCATCAACTAGAAAAGTTACAAAGAGGAACTGCGCATCAAATGCAACGCCTCTGTAGGCTGTGTTGCCACCGGAACCACCAGCGATCCCGGCAACGTGTGTGCCGTGCGTGCCGTAACTGTAAATGTTGGCGGTATCTGAGCCTGCTGCAAGTAAGCTACTCGGAGTGGCGTATTCAGTGCCGTAATTGAAACCATTTGGAGCAGGGCCATTTGTTTTGAATTGATCCCAAGCTGCATAAATGCGATTGGTTTGCAAGAGGGTGTCATAAAAGACAGGATGTGTGTAGTCAAAGCCCCAGTCTGTCACGCCAATGAGTACATTTTTACCGGTGTAGCCTTGCGGTAAGCCGTAGCCTTGGTGCACAGAATCGGCATGGAGGTCTATGATGGCTTTGTCGAGGTTAGGATTGATTTTACCGGCAATTTCGATGTATGCCAAGCCCTTCAGCTCGAGGAGTGCAGACAACTTTTGTAGCGGAACTTTGATGCTTAAAAATTGTTGGACCGGAGCGGAAAAAAGAATGCGTTGCCACTTGAGTTCTTCGGGATTGAAGTGCTCGTTGGAGCGTGCAAGCATCGAAAGATACCAACGCCCATCGATGTTATAAATTGGGTAGCTCTTAGTGAGTTCTAGATTGACCTCGCCATTGGAACGCAATAAACTGCTTTGTATTTGCGTGATTTCATAGCGGTCTGAGGCGCTCAGTTGAGGCGCGGCCCAAGCAGCATTTAAAATTGAAATCAGGAAGGAAACACAAAGAAAAATTCCGAAGCGCATCCCCAAATATAAGCATTTTTACGCAGTTAAAGCTTCGTAAAAAGTGAATTTAAGGGCCTTCTGACCTTCTTCAAATGTTGGTATTTGTCGTCTTCAGCACGTTTGCCAATGGTGCAAATGAGTACGCTGTGCAGGCCTTGTTGCTCGAGCTGAAGTAGTTCGTCAAGGGCAGTTGGTACAAACCCTTCCATGGGTGTAGCATCAATTTCGAGCAGGGCGCAGGTGTGCATCAATTGCCCAAGCGCAATATAGGCCTGCTTGCTGTTCCAAATTTTGACATCAGTTTGTGGTTTGCTTCCGATAGCCGTGTGTAAATGACTTCTGAACCCTTGAATTTGGGCTTCCTCCATTGAGCGTTCATCGCGCATGCGATCTGCATGGGCATCGAGAAAAGCAGCATCAAGCTCATTTTTGGCGCAAATAACAAGAACTGCCGACGCATCTATAATTTGTTGTTGATTCCAAGCGATTTCTTTGACTTTTTCTCTGAGGACGCTGTCTTCAATCCAGAAAAAATGCAAAGGTTGTAAGCCATAACTACTCGGCGTTAATTGCAAACTTTTTTCAATGAGCGCCAATGTTTCAGCATCGAGCTGAAAGTTCGGATCGTATTTTTTAGCGGCATAACGCCAGTTCAGTGCTTGTTCTATTTTAGCTTTCATGTTTTTTTATTTTCTTTCTCTCTTTCTCTCTTTCTCTCTTTCTTTCTCTCTCTCTCTCTCTTCTCTTCTTTCCTTTCCTTTCCTTTCCTTTCCTTTGCGTTTTATCTTCTTAGCTTAGCATTCCCCATTCTAATTCATAGGAACTTCGATGACCAGAATTTTACTGGGTTGCTTGCTCTGAATATGAATGATTTCAGCTTGAGAAATGCCCATAGCATCTTTGGCTTGAAGTACTTGATTTTCAATTTCAACTTCACCTTCAACAACCATTAAATAAATGCCGTTGCCTTCTTGCTTTAGTTGGTAACTAAAATCGGCGTCAAAATTCCCCATAGATAAATAGGCATCTTGGTGTATCCAGGTACTTAAACCAGTTTTTTCTGGCCCAACGAGTAAAGTAAATTCATTTTGCCCGATTTCAAATGGTCTTTGTGCATAGCGGGGCTCGACCTGTTTTTTATCAGGGAAAATCCAAATTTGAAATAAGTTGAGCGCTTGATCGTGGTTTGGATTGAACTCGCTATGGTATATACCCGTACCCGCAGACATCACTTGCACCTCACCAGCTTGAATGACCTCGCTAAAACCCATGCTATCTTGGTGTTTGATGGCGCCACTTAGTGGAATGGTAATGATTTCCATGTTGTCGTGGGGGTGTTTTCCGAAGCCCATGCCCGGCGCTACGATGTCGTCGTTTAAAACGCGCAGCATCCCAAAATGGATGCGTTCTGGGTTGTACCAAGAGGCAAAACTAAAAGAGTGTTTCGCATCGAGCCAGCCATGATTGGCATGACCTCTAGATGCAGCTGAATGGAAAACCGTTTTCATGCTTAATTTTTGGTGCAAAGTAAGCACTTCTTATGCGCTCAATTCAATAACACATGTTAATACTTTTTGTTGGGAATTGTCGGGCTTTGCTAGAAATTGTGCAATTTCGTTCTATGGTATTAAGTCGTTTTTGGCTGGTAATTTTCATCAGCTCCATATTATTTGTAATGTTTTCGGTTTTTTCCGGGCAGTTTTACAGCATTGATTACGTCCTGAATGGCAAAAAAGATGACCCTATTTTAATCGGTGAAACATATAAGTGGAAGCTCCCTCAACATGTTGTTGAAAGCATGGCAAGGGCTGATAACAATACCTTTATCAAAGATGTAAATCCCAATGATCAAGATACAAGCTATGTATTAAAGGAAAAAACCGTGCTGATTTATTCAGGTGTTCAAAAATCAGACGGCTTACTCGTGACTGCAAAAGCGAGTTTGTTTGACCTTATTTTGCCACTCATGGCCTACTTAGCCTTTTTTGCGGGCATCATGCAGCTCCTCATAGATTCAGGTGCAACTGAAAAATTAGCCAAAAGACTCAGCCCTTTCTTTCAAAAAGTGTTCCCGAGTGTCCCAGCTGGGCATCCGTCTATCACTTACATGACCATGAATTTCTCAGCTAATTTCTTGGGCCTCGATTCTGCCGCTACACCTTTTGGCTTAAAAGCCATGGAAAGCTTACAAGAACTCAATCCCGACAAACAAAAAGCATCGGACGCCCAGATCATGTTTTTAAGTTTGCATGCAGCGGGCCTCACTTTAATACCAACCTCAATTATTGGTTACCGTGCCGCCGCAAATGCAGCTAATCCTGCCGATGTCATGCTTCCGTGCATCATTACTTCATTTATCGGGACACTCGCAGCCTTTTTCATAGTTGGCATCAGACAGCGTATTTCCTTCAAAAGTGGCCTGCTTTTGGGCGTTTTGATGGGCGTTATTGGTGCAATCTTAGGTTTGCTTTTTTATGTAGGTTCTTTGGACTTAGTCGAAAAAAACTATTTCACCAATAATTTTTCAGGTATCCTTTTATTCGGAATTATTGTATTGACCTTGCTTTTTGCATTTAAAAACGAAGCGAAATTCAAAGAAAAAGAAACAACTGTTTTTGATGCATTTGTGGTGGGCGCCCGTAGTGGTATAGACACCGGTGTTAAAATCTTCCCTTACGTATTAGGGATGTTGGTTGCTATTTCTGTGTTCCGAAATTCGGGCTTGTTTGAGCTCATCGCAGTCGGGATTTCTAATTTGTTTCAATATGCCGGTGTCGGTAAGGAAATCACAGATTCTTTGCCTGTGGCACTCCTCAGACCTTTTAGTAGTTCTGGTTCCAGAGGCTTTATGATTGATGCCATGAATCAGTTTGGCCCAGATAGTTTAGCAGGGCGCTTATCTGCGATTTTTCAATGTTCAGCCGAAACAACTTTTTATGTAATTGCCGTCTATTTTGGCGCCATTAACGTGCGCAATACGCGCTATACCTTAGGTGTGATGCTGCTAGTGGATCTTATTTGCGTCCTTGCTGCAATTGCGGTTGCCCTTTGGTTCTTTGCTTAATTGAATAAAGAAGCGTAACATGAGTCTAGCACAATTATCCTATCCGTCCTTGGTGATTTTAGCCTTCGCCAAAGCAGTTGAAGGCAATAAAGAATTACAGACTTGGTTACAAGAAAATGGCTACCCTGAGCTTTTTATGGCTGCTCATGCCATTCGTTTGCAAGATCCTGCGCGTCAATGGCTGATTAAAAATGGTTACCCGCATTTGTTAGCCATGATTGCAGCGGCAGAAGGCGATGAAAAAGCACAGAAATGGCTCAAACAATACGATTACATGGTGTTGTATCATATTGCAATGGCTGTTGAGCACGAGAAAGAGAGTTGGTTTTGGTTGCGTCAAAATAGTTCACCCGAACTCATTATTTTGACCAAATCTATTCAAATGATCAAAGATCAAATTGAAGAAAACCACAACGACGTACACGCTATCCATAAAGATTTATAGCAGGTACGTCGTTCGTAAGGTAAAATATTCGCTTAGAGTAACATGGCAGCAGGCTGCTCCATGTAGGTCTTGAATGTTTGTAAGAAGGATGCTCCGGAAGCGCCATCAACAACGCGGTGGTCACAAGAAAGCGTTACTTTCATCACTGATCCCGGAACAACTTGTCCGTTTTTAACAACCGGTACTTCTTTGATACCTCCAATTGCCAAAATACAAGAGTCTGGCGGATTCACGATTGCTGTGAAAGATTCAATGCCAAACATACCTAGATTAGAAAT
>JAURHO010000126.1 GCA_030833265.1 Crocinitomicaceae bacterium
CTGTGAAGTCAATGTAGAATTCATCGATGGAGGTCTTTTCATAGACAGGTGCCGCTTCTTTGACCAACTCAGTGACCATTCTGGAAAACTTAGAATAGGTTTGGGTGTTGCCTTTGATGCAAATAGCTTCTGGGCAGCGCTCTTTGGCCATTTTCATGGACATTCCAGAATGTACGCCAAAGCGCCTGACTTCATAGCTACAAGAAGCCACCACCCCTCTTTCGCTGGTGCCTCCGATAAGGATGGGTTTGTTGTTAAGGCGGCTGTCAAGCAGGCGCTCACAGGAAACAAAGAAAGTATCGAGATCCATATGGACAATCGAACGACGGGCAGACATAGGCGCTGTCAGTTAAAAGGTAAAACAATAAAAGTTCGATTGGTTGGTTCGGTAAAATTAAACAAAATGATTAATAATTAATCTATTTCATGATTAAATAATAAACATAAGTTTTCAACAAGAAAAAAAAACAAGACAAAACAACCTGCCATTCTGACAATTTTATAATTTGGAACACAAATTGAGTGAACAACAGCAATTAAAAACTATTTAATATGAAACCAATTTATGTCGTATTAGCAGCCATCGGTGCCTTGCTATTATTTTTATTCCTCGGCTATTACAATCTTTACAACAATGCAGTGGGTTTACAAGAAGGTCTTGACGAAAAATTTGCCAATGTACAATCTGCTTACCAAAGACGCGCAGACCTCATTCCGAACCTCATGGAAACAGTCAAAGGAGCTGCTAAAAATGAAAAAGATATCTTGACGCAAGTGACACAAGCACGTGCCGGAATTGTCAATGCCAAAACGCCTGAAGATCTAGAAATCATGGGACGCAAAATCAATACGGCCATCAACTTGGCCTATGAAGCGTATCCGCAAATTCGTTCTACGGAAAACTTTAGTCAGTTACAAGGACAACTAGAGGGCACTGAAAACCGCATCAAAACAGAAAGAGATCGCTATAACGAAGCCGTGAAAGCCTACAATACGCATATCAGAGGCTTCTTCGCACGCTTTTTCTTAAACAGCGAAGAATTTCCACGCAAAGAAGGATTCAAAGCAGCTTCAGGCTCAGAAAACTCGCCTAAAGTTCAGTTTTAATGCTCACAGCACAAGAACAAACAATGGTGGCTCAGGCCATCTCAACTGCTGAAAAAAATACCTCCGGCGAACTTCGGGTGCACATGGAAAAAGTGTGCACCCTAGATCCGGTTCAAAGAGCTATTGCCGTTTTTGAAAAATTAGGCATGCACCAAACCGCTGCACGCAACGGCGTACTCATTTATGTCGCTACCGAAAGTAACCAATTGGCCATTATCGGCGACAAGGGGATCAATGAACTTGTTCCGGCAAATTTCTGGGACAGCACCCGAGACCTCATGATCACACATTTCAAGACTGGCCAAATTACGGAGGGACTATGCGCAGCTATTGCTGAAGCAGGTCAGCAACTCGCCAAGTATTTTCCTTACGAAGACAACGATCAGAACGAACTCTCCAACGAAATCAGCTTCGGATGAAAAAGCACTACCTCTTCCCCTTTTTAGTTGTCCTGAGTTTTCTATTCAATTATAGTTTTGGACAATACCCCCAACCCATTCAGCCTCCTTGTTTTCTCAATAATTTTTCTTCAGAACAAATTATTAGCCCAGAAGAGCAGGCTGCCATTGAAGCCCGTCTTGATCGCTTTGAACAAGAAACGAGCAATGAAATTACCATCGTTATCATTGACGACTTAAATGGCGACGAACCTTGGCACTACGCTACAGAATTAGGTGAAGCTTGGAAGGTCGGAAAGGCTAATAAAGACAACGGTTTGGTATTTTTAATCAAGCCCACTAAAGCCAATGGTGGCAGACAGGTTTATTTAGCGCCGGGCCGAGGGCTTGAAGCCGCAATTACCGATTTAGTGTGTCAAGATATCATTGCCCATGAGGTTTTACCTGAATTCAAACACGGGCAATACGCACAAGGTATCAATCAGGCACTAGATGTGCTTTTTGCCTTAGCAAAAGGCGAATACAACGAGAAAACCTACCGCGACAGCGTCCAAAAGGATAAACTTGCAAGTGGCTTGATCGGCTTGGTCATCATCTTGGTGGTCTTGTTTTTTCTGATCAGAAAAGGCGGCGGTGGCGGCACTACTTTTGGCGGACGCAGAGGCGGCCCTGGCTTCTTTTATTTTGGAGGTTCAGGTGGTGGCTTCGGCGGCGGTTCTTCAGGCGGTGGCTTCGGTGGTTTTGGTGGCGGAAGTTTTGGCGGTGGCGGCTCAGGTGGCAGCTGGTAGCATACAAAGTATTCAATTGAAAAAAATAAAATAAAAATGCAAAAATTACTCCTTCTCCTGCTTTTAACGGCAAGCATTCATACAGCTATTGCACAACAAGCCTACAACGTGGCTTTTTACAACGTCGAGAATTTGTTCGATACCATTGATGGTCCTAACGACGACGCAGAATTTTTACCCGGAGCGGCAAGTCAATGGAATTCAGAGAAATACAATGCCAAATTAACACACATTCGCCAGGTCATGGAATCTTTAGATTTTCCAATCATTATGGGTGTTTGTGAAATCGAAAACAAAGGTGTTCTTACAGATTTAGTTGGGCAAGAAAAACGTTACGGTATTGTGCATTACGAGAGCCCAGATGCGCGCGGTATTGATGTTGGCATGCTCTATAGAAAAGACTTGCTCAAATTAAAAGAATCAGGACGCATTCGCTTTGTCATACCTGGCGATAGCGCCCCAAGCACAAGAGATATCGTTTGGGCCAAATATCAATACAAAAAGGAAAACCTATATGTAATGGTGAATCATTGGCCAAGCAGACGCGGCGGCGCTGAAGAAAGTGCACCCAGACGCATGGCTGCTGCACAACATGCTGCTCAATTCATTGACTCCATTCAAAAACATGATCCGGCTGCTAAAATCATCTTTATGGGAGATTTAAATGATCACCCACAAGATGCAGGTCCTCAATTAATTGCAGGTAAGTTAAAGCCGCAAATTACAAAGCAAAGTAATTCTTTTGGTGGGTCATATAATTACAAAAACGAATGGGATGTGCTCGATCACATGATGGTTTCTGAAAATGCGTTTTCAGGCAATTTAAAAGTCAGTGCCAATAGTGGCACCATTCATAGTTTCCCCTATTTGCTAACTGAATATAAAGGGCAAGTTGTACCAAACAGAACTTACGCAGGAACCAAGTATTTAGGTGGTTATTCGGATCATTTACCGGTCTCGATTCGGATCGAATTGCAGTAAGGCAACACAGGCCTAAAAAGGCAATTGCTGCTTATAAATGAACTTATTTTGCGCCGATTCAAAAGGTCGATATATAAAATAGACCTCGTTGTTGTGCACCCTGATTTTTTCGACGTAACGAAAGGCGAGCTTGACCTTTTTACTCACAACCCCGGTTTTTAAATCGATGGGCCCAATATAGCTGTAACCCTCTTGTTCATAGATGGCATAAACAGTTCCAGTTTTACGATCGAGTTGTAGGTTTTTGCGAAAGCCTGTCTTTTTGGCATTAAGGTGATGGTTCAGCTTGACAGTTTGAATGCTGTCTCCGTTAGTTAAAAAGCTGTGCAGCAAGTTATTGGGGTAATCAAAAATGTAAATGGTGTCGTTTACCAGAAATAAAGGCGCATAGACGGGTTCGTAATACAACGATTGAGTAAAATAATTGGCGCCAACATAAATTTCAGCATCGATACCCGTTTGCAATTCGAGGTTTTTAGCCCAAAGTTTTGTCCTGACATCTACCCATTTGTATTCTGACCGATAGAGCTCCATCATGAGGTCGTCCTGAATGTGCAATAAACGCTTGTAGGTAGAATCTAATTTGTCTACGCTACCGTATTCAAAAGCCGGATAGATCTCGGAATAATTCGAATAGAAGAATTTCGTGTAGCTGGTGTCGACGATTGGTGTGATGTACTTGAAAAAATAATCTTTCGGAATTCGACCCAAAGCAATTTCGTTGTCGGTGTAGGTTAAACCATATACATTTTGCGCAGTTAGTACATGGATTTCACCTCTGAAGTCTCGAAAAAGACCTTTTGCGCGCTCTGGAATAGCTTGAAGTGCAAGTACCGAATCATTGGAAATGAGCTGAAGTTGCGCATCCTTCTCGAGGTTCTTTTCATAGGTCAGGAGCAGCAACTGATCTTGCTGCCCAATTTCAAAATCGGCGACGCTGTATTTTACAGAAGCATAAACGGTGTCTGGCTTTGCATTGCGCAAGCGGATTTCCTTGACGTCTTGGACGCGCATATTTTCTGAGCCTTGCGCCCAAGAAAAAGTGGTGATAATGACAAATAGAAAAAAAACAAGAAGCCGCATGGCATAAAGATGCACAGAGCACTGCTTTTTCACACGCTTAGCAAACTTTTAATATCCAATGGTTGGTGTCTGGTTGTTCTCCAGATTTCACAGCGTCGAGGTAATCTTTGATGCGATTTGAAATTTGGCGTGTTTCAAGCGCAGGTAATTCGATTTTTTCGTCGCGGTAACCGATTAATGCAATTTGAGCAATAGTAGCTGCAGTTCCAGCGCCAAATACTTCTTGTAAGGTGTTGTTTTTTGCTGCGGTAATGATTTCCTCAACCGAAACGGTGCGTTCTTCAACAGGAATTCCCATTTGCTTGGCAACTTCAATCACGGTTCTTTTGGTGGTACCTCTTAAAATGGTGTCGGCGTCTTCGGATGGTGTAATGAGTGTATCATTGATCACGAACATGATGTTCATGGTACCCGATTCTTCGATGAAGCTGTGGGTTTTGGCGTCAGTCCAGACTAACTGATGAAAGCCTTCTTGCTGCGCTAATTTTGCAGGATACAAAGAAGCTCCGTAGTTCCCGGCAGCTTTTGCTCTTCCTACGCCGCCAATGGCTGCACGCGTGTAATGCTCTTCAATTTTAACGCGGACAGGCTCTGCATAATAAGCACCTACCGGAGAATTGATAATAACAAATTTATAAGTGTCTGAAGGTTTGATACCGACAAATTCATCGGTAGCAAACATAAAAGGACGGATATAAAGGGCGTAGCCCGGTTTGTTGGTAACCCAAGCTTGGTCCATCTGAACCAATTGCTTCACGGCTT
>JAURHO010000127.1 GCA_030833265.1 Crocinitomicaceae bacterium
TATTTGCTCCATGATCTGAAAAATTTGCCTCTCCAATTGCAAAACATCCCGGAATCGTTGTCATCAAATTATAGTCCACCCAGACTCCTCCCATTGTGTAGTGGACAGCAGGGTAAATTTTCATTGGTGTTTCGTATGGGTTGTCGTCGGTAATTTTTTGGTACATCTGAAAGAGATTACCATATTTCTCTTCAATCCATTTTTTACCCAGTGCCAAGATTTTTTCATCTGATGGGTTATGATCACCTTGTGCAAAAGCTGACTGACGTCCTTTGTTGCGGATTTCAGTAGCGAAATCAAGGTAAACACCTTCGTTGGTGTCGTTAGCTTCGATTCCGAAACCAGCATCGCAACGTTCTTTTGCAGCGCGTGAAGCGACATCACGTGGCACTAAGTTTCCGAATGCAGGGTAGCGTCTTTCGAGGAAGTAATCGCGGTCTTCTTCAGCAATTTGTGTTGGCTTTAAACGACCTTCGCGAATAGCTTCTGCGTCTTCTTTTTTCTTTGGCACCCAAATACGACCTGAGTTTCTTAGAGACTCAGACATGAGTGTTAATTTAGATTGGTTGGTGCCGTGTACTGGAATACAAGTTGGGTGAATTTGTACAAAACAAGGGTTCGCGAAATGCGCTCCTTTTTTGTGTACTTTCCAAGCGGCAGACACGTTGCTTCCCATCGCGTTGGTTGATAAGAAATAAACGTTTCCGTAGCCTCCGCTGGCAAGAACCACGGCATGAGCAGAATGGCGCTCTAACTCACCAGTAACTAGGTTTCTTGCAATGATTCCACGCGCTTTGCCATCAACTTTAACGAGGTCCATCATTTCATGACGGTGGTACATTTTTACACGACCAAGACCAATTTGACGAGAAAGTGCAGAGTATGCACCGAGTAATAATTGTTGACCAGTTTGCCCAGCAGCATAGAAAGTACGTTGTACTTGTGTACCACCAAAAGAGCGGTTGTCAAGTAGACCTCCGTATTCACGAGCAAAAGGAACGCCCTGTGCGACACATTGGTCAATGATGTTGCCAGAAACTTCTGCTAAACGGTAAACGTTTGCTTCACGAGCACGGTAGTCACCACCTTTAATGGTATCGTAAAACAAGCGGTAGACAGAGTCTCCGTCGTTTTGATAGTTTTTTGCTGCGTTGATCCCACCTTGTGCCGCGATAGAGTGCGCACGTCTTGGAGAATCTTGAAAGCAAAAAGCCTTCACGTTGTAGCCCATTTCACCAAGCGAAGCAGCTGCAGAAGCACCAGCTAAGCCCGTTCCAACAACAATGATGTCGATTTTTGGACGGTTGTTAGGAGCAACCAACTTCATGTGGTTTTTATGATTGGTCCATTTCTCTGAGATTGGACCTTCCGGAATGCGCGAATTTAATGTTGACATAGCCTAATTCCTAGTGATTCATGAAAATAATAACAGGGATAATTGCGAACAAAAGCGGAACTAATATTGCAAATGCTGCACCCAGTTTTTTAATAAGCGGAGTATATTTCGGATGATTAAATCCTAAAGATTGGAAAGCACTTTGAAAACCGTGTAGTAAGTGATAAGCCAAAACAATCATGGAAATCACGTAGAACAAGACGGCAAAAAGCGCCCCTTCATTTTTACTTTTACTAAAGAAGTCCATGACCAAAGAATGTAAATCACGGTAACCTTCTGCAACTTTTACATTGGTTCCTTTGATGTAAAGATCAGTTCCTTTTTCAATGATGTTATTTGGGTCTTTTGGAATCGGTTGAACACCCGGCACATGAGTGTAGTACAATTCTGTGTTGGCCGCACCCATTATTTGATTTTTCATTTCAAGGGTATACGTGTGTAAAGGAACTTCTTCTTTTACCTTCATTTTCCACCAGAAATTAGCCATGTGTGTGGCGAGGAAAACAAGAATTAAAGTCCCTAAAATAGCCATGCTGCGGCTTGCTGAACTTGAATTTGCGCCTGGTTTGCTGTAAGCATAACGCACTGGGCGCGCCTTGCGGTTTTGGATTGTAAGTAAAATACCATCTATAACGTGAATGAGCACAGCGGCGTAGGTCACGTAGGAAAGGATCTTGATAAAAGGATTGTGCCCCATGAAGTAGGCGTACTCATTGAAAGCACGGCGACCTTCTTCTCCTGTCTTGAGGATGAGTTGTAAATTTCCTAGCAAATGCCCGATTAGGAAGGTGCAAAGGAATAAACCGGTAAGTGCCATAAACACTTTCTTGCCGATTGAAGATTTAAATAATGCAGAGTTACTCATATGGATATATCATTTGAAGTGTTGCAAATTTAACTTAAGAACAGCTAATTCAGACAAATGTTGGCTAGATATTACTGTTCATGAAGCTATTTAGAATCATTTTAGATAGCTTAACTGAACTTGGTCATTTTCCACCTCTAGCACAACTTGCGCACCCAAAACTAACGCACGGTTGTCAGCAATGTGCCCAGCAGGAAAATCAAAGCAAATCGGAATTTTACGGTATTGAAAGTGTGCAAGAATAAGCGCTTCAATTCCCATCCCAAAAGGAACATCGGTATCTTCGAGTTCAGTCATGCCGCCAATAATGAGCCCTTGAATTTTTTCAAGCGCCCCTGCTTTACGCAAGGCATGTAGCATGCGGTCTATATGATAAAGATGTTCGGCCAGGTCTTCGATAAATAAAATACTATCAGAAAAGTCATAGTGTTCGGGTGTGGCTAACATGCTAAATACGATGCTTAAATTTCCACCGACAAGCATTCCTTGTGCTTTCCCGGTCTTATTAAATGGGGAAGCAGGAAGTTTAAAAGCTGTTCTATTTCCAAAAAGCAAAGCACTTAATGTCGTTTTAGCTGCCGAGCTGTTTTTATCAAGATTGAGCGCCATGGTGCCATGAATACTTTGGAAGCCGAGGCTTTGTATTTTATGATGCAGCACACAGATATCTGAAAAACCAATGAGCCACTTCGGTTCGCGAATAAACTGCGCCCATTGCAAACCATCAAGAAGTTGAATGGAGCCGTATCCGCCACGCACACACCAAATGGCTTTTGCTTCCGGATGGTCGAGCCCTGCTTGTAAATCGGCAAGTCTTTCTAAAGTACTACCTGAAAAATAATGATGACGGCCTCCGATGTGCTGACTTCTCTCTGATTTAAGACCAACTGAATGCAACCAGTCTTCAGCTGCTTTAATATAAATTTCTTCAGTAGCCTTAGCTGGTGCGCACAAATAAACGAGGTCACCAGGCTTCAGATTTGGTGGGCTTTGCAACATGATTAATTCAATAGATTATTCAAGAGTTTGAGGTCAAAAGGGCTTGTGATTTTTATGTTTTCTTCATTACTGAGGACCAAAATAGGTTGTATGCCAATTGCTTCGGCCACACTTGCATCATCAGTAAATGTGCTTTGATAGTTTTGTTCGTAGGCCTTTTTTAGCACTGCTGTTTTGAAACATTGTGGTGTGTGCACCAGAAAATACTCTGCTCTGTTAACCGTTTCAGAATTTTGGAGTGTCCCTTTTCGAATGCTGTCTTTTGCTGGTAAAACAGGAACTACTGCTTGCGCACTTGAAAGGGCCTCAAAGCATCTTTCAATGGTTTCCAAACTAACCAGTGGACGAACGCCATCATGCACGGCAACTTCTTCACCTTGGCAATGTGCCAACGCGTTTTTTATCGAATGGAAACGCTCTTCACCGCCGTCGATGAGTTGGTGCGGAATCTGAATGTCAAATTGAGCCAAAAGTTCATTCCAATAGCCAAACCAGGCTTCAGGTAAGGTGATAAAAATTTGAGCTGTAGGATCGAATTGATAAAAACGCTCACGGGTATGTATTAAAACAGGTTTTTCCTGAAGCAACAAAAATTGCTTTGGGATTTCAGTTTGCATGCGCTTGCCCAAACCTCCGGCAGTAATAATAATGGACCGTTTCACTAAAGCCAAAGATAAGCAAACTTTAGTTGCGGAATTTGACCGGGAGCATCTTCAGACGAGCTGGCAAAAGGGAAATTTCAAAGGATTGCCCACCAATATATTCTCCGTCCGTTTCCGCATGTAAAAATTCATTTGCAGACTTCACTTGAATGGGAAAGCTCACCGCTAAGTAATGAGCCTCTGGATGCTTGATTTGAAAACCTCTTTTCACTTTCATAACATTTTTCAAGTAGTCAAATAACGAGACTTTTCCGAGCAAGGTAAGTTTCAACTCACCGTCATTAATGCAGGCTCCTGGATGGATATATAAGCCATCCCCAAAGATATCTCCGTTACAAAAAGCGGCTAATAAAAGTTCTCCTTCGTATTGAAAATGAGCGCTTTGTATCTGAACTTGAGGTCTTTTGTATTGCAAAAAGGTTTTGATGATGGCAAGCCCATAAGAAAAGTTGGGCCCAAAGCGCTTTCTAAAATTCTGAAGTTGTAATACAACTGCTCCTCCAAAACCAATATCGGTGATGTTGGCGAAATAACGTGTTTGCTCCTCAGTTTTGAGTATGCCTAAATCAATGTTTTCAAATTGCCCGGAAACAATTGCTCCAAAGAAATCATATTTTTTTGGAAAGCCGGCCGACCGATAAAAATCATTGCCGGTTCCATTAGGCAGTACACCGACAATAGGAGAAAAGTTAGGGTCAGGATGCGTGCAGACGCTATTTACAATGATATTAAAAGTGCCGTCACCACCCACACAAATGAGGTGTGTGCACTGGTCATTTAATTGATGAATAAAACTTCTGGCTGCTTCCGGATCAGCGCTGTTGTAACATTGAAAAGCTGTTCCGAAGTGCGTTTGTAATGCAGAAAGAAAAGCTTGATTTTCCCGAAGAATTTTTTTGTTTCCGTTGGTAATGCAGTAGATAAGAGGCATTCGGAAAGGTAGCAAAAAATTTAATACTGGATTTGCAGGCTACTTGACTGCTGCCATTTTTCGCCATTGATTTGGCAAGTAACAAAGTAAATGAAGAACCCAGGCGCCAATTTTTCACCACCGAGGTCAGTGCCGTTCCAGTTAAAGTTCGGCTCTGAACTTCTGTACACCACCTGATTATTTTGGTTTAAAATAACTAGGCTGAAGTCAGCAACTGAAAGCCCCTTCCAATCGATTTCTAGCCAATCATTTTGGCCG
>JAURHO010000128.1 GCA_030833265.1 Crocinitomicaceae bacterium
CCTAATATTTGCATCAGCCCTCGTAATTGCGGTTCTAAGCCCATTTACAGATAGGCAGCTCATTGCTGGCATAGCCATTTCTATTCTCGTGTCCCTAGTAATCGTGATTTTTTATGATTTCATCAAGACCGCTATAAAAAAAGAGGATGCCAAGCCAGTTTTCATGTTGAAGCTTCTTATTTTGTTGGTGCTAGCCATCACTTTTACCGTTAATTTATTTACTTTTATTTTTTCATCTGTTCATATTTTTCATGAATTCAAGGCCTACAACTTACCATTTTTCGCCTTTATCGTTTCTGGTATTTTGATCATCCATATGGTCACTATATTGGACCAAGATATATCCGCCAAGCACTCGCTAGATGCTACAAATGCACTCAAGATGGCAGCCGATGAGACTGCGCTTAGACAGAACCAACAAAGATTTTTGTCGATGTTGATGCACGAAATACGCACGCCTCTCAGCGTCATCAAAATTGGGGCAGATGCCATTACTAAGGCAAACCACCCACAAGAACAAAAAAATATTTGGACCCAAAGAATTGATACTGCCATTGACAACATAGCCCAGGTCATTGAAAACTGCGTGCAAGCTGAGAAACAAGAAAGCGGGCTGATTCAGCCCTCCATTCAAAAATATGCTATCAAAAATGAAACAGAAAGTTTGTACAGGCAATATCTAAGCGCTAACTCTGAACTAGAGACAAGAATAAAGTTTGAAATTGACGTGCAGGACAGTACATCCGTCACAACAGACATTAACTATGTGCGCTCCATATTATTAAACCTTATAAGTAACGCGTATAAATACTCACCTCCTTTTTCAACCATATTGGTGCGTCTGCTCAACGTTGGCGATGGAAATCCAAAATCTATATTGTTCGAAGTGGAGAACTCCCTTGGAAAGGTGGAGCCTCCCGACCCAAACCAAATATTTCAGCGTTACTACCGTGCCGAATCTGCAAAGAAGTTTGCAGGAACTGGCCTAGGGCTTTGGCTTTCCCAAACGCTTGCGCAACAAATTGGTTCTCGCTTAAACATGAAAATGACTGAGCAAAAAAATATCGTTTTCTTTTTTAATTTAGAAATATCAAGTTAATAAACATTTGAAATGAATTTATTTAACAAAGTGTTCAGTGGGGGTCAGATCGACAAACAAGTCGTTCCTGATTTAGCCACCAACCCCATAGCGGATCTGCATGACGAGCCGCTTTTACCTTTGCAGGGATTGGCTGCAGGCGAGGCAGCGCCTGTTCCTAAATTTCATCAAGCCGCAATGGACGCAAACCAAGCCATCCACCAAGCACTTGAGCAAGAATTCGGCAATTTAGATGCCTATGAAAATCTACAAAGCAAGTTAAACGTCACTGAATTGACAGATATTTACTCCACATTGGAGAGTATTTCGAACACCGTTGGTAACCTCAATCAAAGTAACCAAAGCTCTGACGATTATTTAGAAAATTGGCAACCTTTGATGGCCAATATGGACGCCTTCGTCGCCAAGAAAAAACAGTTACAAATTATCGAAAAACAAATGAAACAAACTATTTCTGAAATGCATGAATTGCATCAGAAGATGATTGACTCCATTGGAATAGTCAGAGACTACAACGCAGAACGCGCACAAATGTATCTTGAGAGAAAAAAGATTGCGGACGAATTAGGCCGTAAATTGTTGTAGGAATTATTCTTCTACTTGTTACTTGAGCAAAATATAAGAGCGCTGCACAACTCTTCGTTGATTGAGCGGGATCTCCATTAATTTCTCTTTGAATCGTTGAATATCGTAAACCGATAGCCAAGGAATTGGTTTTTTAGAAGCTACCACGATGATAGATTCATTCAGAGCCTCTTTATCGTAGCCAGTTGGCGCATCCCAGTCCATCTCCAAACTATATTTGGCTTCACCATTCTTAGCTGGAATAGAGATGGATTTGGTGATGTAGTTATCTTTGTCTATGTCGTTAGGGAAAATTTTGAAAACGTTTTCTTTGTTGAATGCACTGCGCCAATTAAATATGTGAATAAACATTGGAGCAGTTGGACTTACTCTAATGGAGAGGCTGTCTCCCTGTCTAAAGTTAGTACGGTTGAGTTCGAGCTGCAAATCAAAACTGGGATCTGACTCTACGGACGGTGGCACTACATCTACCACCATCAAGACGGTACAAACTTGCGCCCCAGGAACAGTTTTTACTGTCTCTGAGATGGTTTCGCTTTTGCCAATGCGACCTTCCACCAAAACTGAAGAGTTTTGATTGATCTCACACTTGCGCTCTTCGCCTTTTCTAGGGTTTTGGAAACATTGCAATTGCTGGTCAAACGAGACCTTCTCGCCTGTCACCATGGCAATGGCTTTGGATTTGGCGGTTTCGCGTGCGTTGTCGCATGCTTGGTTACGGGATATATCCGGTCCAAAATAAAAATCAGCTTTGACATCGATCGGAATGGCAAAAACATTACAACCATGCGTCTCTATTAGGCAATAAAGAATAGCCTTATAAAGAAACCTAGTGTCTATTCGCATTGTTAGTAAACAACGAGTTGCTGTTTATCCCCGATGAATTTGGGATCTTGTTGCTTATTGTTATTTAGTGCAAATTGTCTGGTTTTTTGCGTAACGTAGTCAGCAAGTTGTCCCATATTCATTTGTTTGGTCGATTGCGCGCCCTGTTCGCCTGAAATGGCTTTGAGCAAAAAGAAAGTAAAGATTCCGTGCTGCAAGCTGTCGTCGCCATACGCTACTTGTTGATTGCTAGCAGCACTCAGCACACTAAAGCCAGCTGGAAGTGCATCGGTATTTAATTTCAGATTCACGGCTCTTTGGTTTTGGACCAATGTCTGCCCAACACGATTGGTACCGCTAAAGCATGTGTCTAAAAACACCACAACAGATTTAGCCCCTGCTTGGCTAATTTGCTTGAAGAGATTTTTTTGATTGATGGCAGTTTCTTCCAACAAGTCGGTGTTGACATCGAATGGTAAAAAATATTGCTGCTTGACTTGCTCTTGCGATAACCCGTGCCCACTGAAGTAAATGTAAACATCGGTTTTACCTGCATTGATATGCGCCGGTAACCAATATTTAAAGGCCAACAATATATCGGCGCGTTGTGCCTGGTTATCGGTCAACAGCTTCACGTTTTCAGGCTTGACACCTAGATAGCGGACCGCATGCTCTTTGAATTGACTCGCGTCATTGATGGCATAACTGGCGTTGGGTAGGTTTTTGTAATTTTGAACACCAATCACAATAGCAACAGCATCACGCGGTTTACCAATAATTTTTACTGCTTGAAGTTCCGATTTATCGAATGTTCGGTCTTTTAATATGCTCGACCTTAAAGTCTCAATCTTTTTTTTTTCGAATTCTGGGTTTTGTAAATCGCCTACTTTGCTATTTGCGGTATGCGAAGTAGAGGTTTTGGTAACCAACGCATTGTTTGACCAAATACCCGTTAAAGCTGGCTTGCCATTAGTAAAAGAGTAAGTACCCTTGCCTTCTCTTTTGCCGAACTGGTATTCACCCACATACTTATCACCGTTAGCGAAGAAATACATTCCAAAGCCGTGCTTGAGACCGTTTTTAAATTCACCTTGGTAGTGGTCACCCTGGTATTTGTCTGCGGTGAACTCCAATATGCCACGACCATCAAATTTACCCATCATGAAGTCGCCTGCATAAGAATATTCGTCATCGTCAATCACGCCGCGGCATGAATGCCATTGGCGAACGTCGCCGCCCTTGCATGTAGGCAATACTGTTTGGGAGAACAGTAAGGCACTCCATGCCATCAGCATCAGGCTGAAAAATATATTCTGAATAGGTTTCAAGAATTTCATCGGGTTATCTTTGAAGGTACTTTTCAATTCGTCTGCGTAAGCGCTTGCTTTTTCTGCTTCAACCCGGCCATATTATTGGCTAATTTCTTTTTATCTTCATCCAAGGTTCGCTGCTGCGCCCATAATTTCTTGCGCTCTTCTAACAAACTAGACTTTTTGGCTAACAAATCTTGTGATACAGCATTACTGTTTTTAGAAATATCTGGCGAAGACAGCAAAGCGACAGGTTCACGGTACGGGACTTCGCCAAATCTATCAGCACCTTTTAGTGAAGCTTTAGAGACTTCGTTTAAAGCTTTCGAATTCGCCAAAGCCGTGGATTGAGAGAAGTTATCCATTTTTTTCTGAACGCTGCTCTCAACCACAGAGGCTAATATTTCGACTTCTAGATTTTTATCTGCAAGGTCAAGTTGGTGTTTAGCCAAATCAATTTGAGATTGAAGTTTTTGAATTCTGCTTTTTTCAGTTTTGAATTGATCTTCTAATTTGCGAATACGCGTTTTTTCTTGCACCACAGCAACTTGCTTTTCTCGGTCTTGGCGAATAATTTCCTGAACTTGATCTTGCAGATTTTGCTGCGTCATGACTGCCTGCGTCTCTTTGATTCTTGTGAGCTCCCCTGCCACCGAGCTCATTTGCGATTTAGTCGCCGCAAGCTGGTCTTCTTGGGACTGCATACGGTTTTTAATAGTCTCGACCGTTATAGACAAGTCTCGGGTAGTCTGCACTGATAGGCCCATTAAAAATGTGCCTATCAGTGCAATTAGAAACGTTGCTATCCATTCAACTTTCATAGTGTCACCTGAAGTTTAGGAGTCGAGTTACTTGCAAGAAAAAAAGATCGATAACCAGTCGTTATTTTGAACTACGTGCTGCTTCAATTTCTTTTTCCAAATCTTCAAATGCCTTTGTTTTTCTCACTTTGGCGGCCATTATGTTGCTTTTGTTTACTTCTGCAGCAAGGGCTTTTCTTAATTCAGAAGTGGGATAACGCAAGCGAACGAAGGTTTGAAATTCAGATCCATTGGCAACCACTTCAATACGGTCACGTTGGTAACCTTTCAACAAAATATCAGCGATTGTAGTTTTAGTCACACGTTCTACTTCTTTATTCATCACCATGTCTTCTGCTGAACCAGAAGTCTGACCACCATACTCTGCCATACGTGCAGATATTTTTTCACCCAATGAATTGGCCAACAAGCGTTTGCCAGACATCATCGCCATATCAATAGATAACTGCATATCCAAAGAACTCTCGGTAG
>JAURHO010000129.1 GCA_030833265.1 Crocinitomicaceae bacterium
GGTGTCAGCTAGGGTAAAGAGCATCAAGCCTGCATTGGCAATGGAAGAATAAGCCATTAGGCGACGGAAGCTTGTTTGTTTCCAAGCAGTGATGTATCCATAAAATAATGAAGCGACAATAATGAGGCTAATGAGGTCAATCCAGAAGAAGTAAGAATCTTTGAAGATAGCTCCGAACACATAAATTACTGCGTAAATCCCGGCAATTTTCACAACCGTTGACATATACATCAATACGGCGTTAGAGGCACCTTGATATACATCTGGGCCCCAGAAATGAAAAGGAACCGCCCCAATTTTAAAAACAAAACCAGCCAACATGAATAAACTGCCGATCATGGCCATTGGACTTTGCCAAATACCGATGGCAAGGTTAGATTGAATTTCTACGAGCTGAAAGCTTCCGGTGGCGCCATACAAAAGGGCAATGCCAAAGAGCATAATAGCAGATGCAAATGAACCCGTAAAGAAATATTTAACGGCTGCCTCAGCAGAAACACTGCTACCTTTTTCAATTCCAACTAATACATAAATTGGAATAGATAAAATTTCGAGCCCGATAAAAAACAACATTAAATCTGACGGCACGGCCATTAAAATGGCTCCACACAATGAGAATAAAATAAGTGCAAAGTAATCAGAAGTGTGCTCGAGGTCTTGTTTGTAGCGCTGAAAACCGCCAAGTACAGCCAAAAGCGTAACACCACACAGCAAAATGATCACCATTGGCGGGGTAGGGACTTGAGCTGCATAGGCGTGTAAAGGAGAAACATAACTTCCGCGGAAGTAGGCAGCCAAGCCAGCACCAATTAGCCCAAGAACTGCGACCAATATCGAAAGCACGGGCTGCTTGCGCATTCCGGCGAATAGACCAATTAGACCAGCGATAAAAATGATAACAATACTATCCATGATGTTTGCTTAAGGTTTGAGTTGTAAGAGGCTGTGGCCTACGAAATCGGTAAGACATTGTGGCGCTAAGCCAAGGTAAATTGCAGCAATGCTAAGTATGGCAAAAACAGTCCATTCTGACCAATGTAGATCAGCAAAAACGGCAATTTTTGTTGGGCCAAACATGGTGTCTTGATAAGCACGCAACATATAAACAGCACCAAGAATCAAGGTTGAACTGGCCAAGATTCCGGTAAGTGCGTGTGCGCTGAACAATGATTTTAGCAAGAAAAACTCCCCGATAAATCCAGCTGTGAATGGCACTGATAAGGAAACAAATGTGAGTACGGCAAACCAGAATGCAAAGCGAGGTGCAACTTTTGCAATACCACCCAAAGCAGCAATTTCTCTGGTGCGTAGTCTTTGTTCGATGATGCCCGCGGCTAAGAATAAGCCAAGTGCAACAATACTGTGGTTCACAATCTGGAGCATGGCAGTTTTAGTAGTGGCAACATCCCCAAGCATGATACCCGCAGTTATTAAGCCAAGGTGACTCAAAGAAGCGTAGGCAAAAAGTGTTTTGAGATCTTGTTGTTTGATTGCGACAACTGCACCGTAAATAATGCCGATGAGCCCCAAAACAATAATTGGCCAACGCCAGAAATCTACAGCAGGCCCGGCGAAAATAGGAAGTACCCATTTGATGAGGCCAAACAAAGCCATTTTGAGCATGAGTGCAGAAAGCAACATGGTGCCTGCAGTAGGCGCATTGGTGTAGGTTTCAGCTTGCCAAGTATGGAAGGGAAATAAAGGAATTTTGACCGCAAAGGCCAATAAAAAGCCACCCATCAGTAAGATACCCGTATTCCCTAACTGACTGAGGTCAGCAGCTAAAAGTGCTTCATAGGTTTGATCGCCCGTATAATGCATCAGGCCAATTACAGAAAGTAACATGGCTAAGGACCCAAGCAAGGTATACAAGAAGAACTGTAAAAGTGCTTTTTGTTTTTCAAACGTACCGAACCAATACAAGATCAAAAAGACAGGCAATAAGGTCAATTCCCAGAAAATATAAAAACCGAGAATCGTGCTACTTGTAAAAACGCCGATGAGGCCAAATTGCATCAAGAAAGTGAGCGCTGTAAAACGTGTTTCTTTGACGATGCTTCTCTGGAAGTTGGCTAAATAGATTAAAAAGATAACGGCATTAGTAAGCAATACCATAGTAAAGCCAAGGCTGTCTAATGAAAAACGCACAAAGCGCAGTCCGAGATCGAGGTGTTGTGTTGCCTCAGGATCAAAAGAACAGAGTTGTACTACACTCCAAACGAGTGCGAGGCCACTACCGATGAGCCCAACAATTCTAGACAAAGAGCTTGGCATAAACCAAGCGAGCAAACTAAATGCGAGTGGGAGTAAAATAATTAGTGCCAAACCGTGAGTTTTAAAATGTAATAACTAACAAATAAAATAAGACCAAGTACCATCCAGAATAAGTAAGAACTCAGGAAGCCGTTCTGCCATTTGCGTGTTTGCGTGGCTGTGTTTAAAATACTATCGGCCAATGCGTAAACACCATTTCTTAAGATTTGGACATCGAATACGGTAGCCAAAAATTGAGAAATCTTGAGTAATGGTTGAACGAAAATGGCATTGTAAATTTCATCGATGTACAATTTTTTAGCTGAAAGCGTTTCCCAAGCATTCATTTGTTCATCTGATTTAGCGAGTGCACCTTTCTGAGCATAGTTACGGAAAGCCCAGAAGCCAACAATGATCGCAATGAAACTTGCAAAAATCATGAGGCCCATTGCTGTATTGAAGTCAAGGTGTGCGTTGTGAACTGATGAAAGTCCGAAAGTACCGTTGCTTAAATAATGGTCAAACCAATGTGCTGCGCCATGGAAAAACAAACCAGGAAGATTCAGTAAGCCACCAAATACAGACAGGACTGCTAAGACCATTAACGGAAGTGTCATGGACAAACCACTTTCGTGCACTTTTGCTTTGAGGGCATCTGTACCGCGAAAAGTTCCGTGGAAAGTTAGGAAGTATAATCTGAACATGTAAATGGCAGTAAGCGTAACGGCTAAAACCAATACAACATAAACAACTGGGTTGTGGTGTAGGGCTTGAGCAAGAATTTCATCTTTGGAGTAAAAACCAGACAAAAACGGTATTCCGGCGATGGCCATGGTGCCAATCAAGAAGGTGAAATGCGTAATAGGCATAAGTTTAGCCAAACCACCCATTTTGCGAATGTCTTGTTCTTCGTGCATCCCGTGAATCACAGAACCTGAACCCAAGAATAATAAGGCCTTAAAGAAGGCGTGGGTTGTCACGTGAAAAAGCGCAACGGTGTAGGTACCAAAACCAAGTGCTACAAACATGAGGCCCAATTGTGAAACAGTTGAATAAGCCAATACTTTTTTGATGTCGTTTTGACGTAGCGCCATAAAAGCAGCAACAAGCGTAGTAGCAAGGCCAACGTAAAGGATGATGTTTTGGGTGAGTGGTGCCAACTCAAAAAGGAAGTTGGAACGCACTGTTAAGTAAATACCTGCTGTAACCATGGTAGCGGCATGGATAAGTGCCGAAACTGGTGTTGGTCCCGCCATGGCGTCAGGCAACCAAGTAAAGAGCGGAATTTGTGCACTTTTTCCAGTGGCTGCAATGAACAAGCAAAGGGTAATGAAAAACATGGCACCACCTTGCAGCGCTGGATTGCTTTGCAGCATTTTTCCGATTTCTAAATATTCTAGGCTACCAAACTGCCCAATGAGCATGAACAAGCCGAGCAACAGACCGGCGTCTCCAATGCGGTTCATGATGAAGGCCTTACGAGCAGCCAAACTGTTGGCAATCCCTTTTTCAGCATCGTTGTAATGAAAGCCAATGAGGAGATACGAACACATTCCGACACCTTCCCATCCGAAGAAAAGCACGAAATAGTTAGAACCTAAAACCAACAACAACATTGAAAAGATGAAGAGGTTCAGATAAGTAAAAAACTTATGGTAGCCTTCGTCGTGGCTCATGTAGCCCATAGAAAACAAATGGATCAAAGAACCAATTCCGGTAATGATGAGCGTCATCCAAACAGATAGTGCGTCAATTTGGAAAGAAGCATTGATTTGGAAGTTGTCGTAGTGTAAGATTTCAAAAAGTCGTACAATTTGAACACCTTCTAGGCCGTTGAACAGTGTCAGTGCTAAAAGAAAAGCAAGGAACACAGCAGCAGTTGCTAAACCACCAACCAGTACCTTTGGTAATTTCTTGCCAAATACACCATTGATTGCAAAACCAATCAGGGGCAGGGCTAGAATGAAAATAAGCGTCAAGTCTTTGGCCATGATTAATTTTTTAATTGGTTAAACATATCGATGTCAATGGTTTTGAGGTTGCGGTAAGCCATGATGATGATCGAAAGACCAACAGTGGCTTCAGCTGCAGCAACAACCATGGTAAAGAACACAAAGATTTGTGCATCACCGCTGTTGTAGTAGGTTGAAAACGTCACTAACATGAGGTTGACGGCATTTAACATCAGTTCAATACACATCAGTAAGACAATCATGTTTTTGCGGGTCATGGCACCGATGGCACCAATAGTAAAGAGCGCAAAAGCGACAAATAAGAAAAAATCGAGGGAAGTCCCGATGCTATTAGCTGCTTGCATAATTATTCGATGATTTGTTTTTCGCGTTTGGCTAGCAAAATAGCACCAACCATGGCTGCGATAAATAGAATGGAAGTGATTTCAAAGGCCACTAAATATTTTGAAAAGAGCAGGTGACCTAATTCTTTGACTAACCCAATAGTGCTATCTTGTGAACGGTAGTTTTGACCCAAAATCAGCGATTCTTTGAGTGCAGTAACGAGTACTAAAAATAAACTACCACCTGCAATGAGTGCCGCTAGTTGTGAACCGCGTTTGTTCACTGGTTCTACTTCTTTATTGAGATTGAGTAGCATCAAAACGAAGAGGAAGAGGACCATGATGGCTCCGGCATAGACAATCATGTTCACAATGGCCAAAAATTGGGCATTCATCATAATGTACAATCCCGAAATAAAGAAAAACGTTACCACCAAGTACAATACACTGCGCACGGGGTGTTTGCTAAGGACAACCATCATGGCAGAAGCCACCGTTAGAGCCCCAAGAATTTGAGTTATTATTGTTGCCATCATACCTTCGTTCG
>JAURHO010000130.1 GCA_030833265.1 Crocinitomicaceae bacterium
TAAGAAAACATGAATTCAAAAGAGAGTTTTGGCGTAATTTCCCAAGCGATATCAATTTCTTGCCCGACGTGGATCGCATCCATCCCATTGATATTGACTCTTATGAATTCTGTTGGGTCATTTGGATCCGGAACGGCTACGCCATAAGGAAAAGGCTTGTTTTTCCAGTTTGTGAAATAGGCATTGTAATTGACACCAAAATGCTTGTTGGTATAATGATATCCACCCTCTGCCGCATAAATAATTTCATTGACAATTTCAGCAAAGAATGAATTGGTATTGTTGTCAATTACGTTGGAAAACTGTGGTGTGCGATTAAGGTAACCTAAATTGCAATAGATATCTTGGTACTTATTGAGTTTGTAGCTTAGACCAGATTTAATTGTAATACCCGGAATATATTTCCAAGCCGTACCAAAATACTCGAGCCCAGGCGAATTGGCATCGTAGGTTTGTCCGTTGTACACAATGGTATCTAATGCTCCAATGCGTAAGACAGTATCGCCAAGGTCAAGGATTTTTCTTTGGAAGTAGTCAACTCCTTTATAGCCGTTGACAATGCTAGAAACATTGACAAACCAATTGAATTTTTCACCGCTATGCTCAATTTGTCCAAAAACGCCGGCATATTGCACGAGGCCATCGCGGTCTGCATTGAAAGTATTCTTGGCAATTTTATCCCCAACGCGTTTCATTGGGTCTGGGTCATTGAAATTGGCTGAACTTACAAAGTAGTCAGCACCCAATAAGTTAGTGATTACTTGATAATGACGTCCTTCATAATAGCGGTAATCGAGTCCGCCAGAAATTGCGGTTTTTTTGTTGTACTGATAATTGAACTGACCTAGATAACCCAACCAGAAGTGATTGTTCATGCTCGCCAATAAGATTTGACTCGCTTTGATTTCAGTCATGGAATAAATCGGGTCAATGTTTGGTGTACCAAACAAAGAATTCACGGTATTTTCTGTGACCATTTGATCCCAATTGATATTCATATTGGAATCTCGTAGGATGGCCGATGAATTGAAAATACTGGTGCCTCCACCACGGCCTATAGATAAATAGGCAAGGTTGGAGATATCTAATTTATCGTTGACGGACCAAAAATCTTTGAGTGTAACTTGAGGTTTATTATAAAAATTCTGACGCTCACTTAAAAATTCTTGTTGCCCTTGGTCATTGGTAATGTAACCCCAATGTTGATTATAGCGGATACCGCGGTCATTGAGAATTAATGTGGAATCATAGGGGACACCAAGTTCTTGTGATCTTGCGGCATCCCAATATTGTATCGATTGATTGTAAGATCGCTGACCGTGTTTTTGTGGAGCAGCAAATGCTGAAAGGGTAAGTAGGTGCTTGTCTAGGCGTTTGGAGATTTTAGCATATCCAAAATACCCTTGAGTTGGTGTTCCGTCAACCCAACCTTGACCTTGCTTGTAGGATCCTGAGAAAGTGAGGCCCCAACCTGATTTGGTCATGCCTGTGTTGTAAGAAAGTGAACTGCGCAAAAAGTTGCCGGTTGCATATTCTTGTTTGAAAGAGCCTCCTTTTTTGGTGCCGACTCCTTGCGTTATAATATTGATGGTTCCTCCTATGGAAGGCATCGCAATTTTCGTAGCACCCAAACCGCGCTGAACTTGCATTTGTGCGGTAATGGCATCGAGTCCGAACCAGTTGGACCAATAAACAGCCCCGTTTTCCATGTCGTTTACGGGAACGCCGTCAATCATGACACCTACATTGCGTTGGTCAAAACCGCGCACATTGATTCGGGCATCGCCATCTCCACCTCCTTGAGTCGTTGCATAAACACCAGGAGTTCCGTTCAATAACATTGGTAAATCACGAGAAGCTAATTCTTCAGTAATTTTTTTGGTGTCAATTTTAGTGACGGCTACAGGAACATTTTGTCCGCGAACGAGGTTGCCGATCACGCGTATTTCTTTGACTTCCTGCGTTTCGCCAATAATGATATCTTGAACGTATGCAGGTTTGTTCAATAAGATGTCAAAACGCAAAGTATCTTGTAAAGGAAGCGTAAAAACCAACTGATACGAACCGTAGGGAACATTCTTAAATTCGTAAGTTCCTTTTTCGTTGGTGGCCATTCTTGCGAAAACGGCATTGCCATTCAGCAAGGTAATCTTTGCCCCTGGAACCGTGACGTCACCTGGGTTCATGGTGGCTGAACCTGAAATGGAACCAACTTGCTGAGCAAAAGAAAATTCCACAGACACTGCGCAAAGCAGCAGCAGCAAGAAATTACGCATTTTAGCGAATGATTACTTTGTGAAGCGTTTGCTCCCCTTCAGTGTTGGTCATGCGCAAGAAATAAACCCCTTGTAACGCACTGAGGTCAAGCTCAAGAACCGACTGATTAGCAGATAAGTTGTATTCTTTGATTTGCTGACCGAGTGAAGAAACAACTTGTACTTTGCGAACTTGATTTTGTGTTTTGATAAAAACAATGCCGTTGCTTGGGTTAGGGTAAACGCTTGGCGCAATAGCTACTGTTTCTTTGACACTGATAGAGTTGCAATCACAGTTGTGTGAACCTAAAGATGTCCAGTTTCCGTCGAGGATTGGGTTTCCTGAAGTTCCGAATAAGGTGTCGCCGTTGGCATCGAGTCTGACAACAACAGCAGGAATGCTGTCCCATTCTAGAAGTGGATCAAAAAATGAAGGGTTGGTAACTTGTCCTTTTAAAATTGTCGATTTACGGATCATGCTGTGATCTTTTGTGATCAAGATACCCGCACCAGTGCTATAAGGGAACTGACTAGACCAAGCACCATCGTTTCCGGAGGCAGTACCCGTTTCGTTGGCTGGATTCTCGCCAATTTTACCGAAAACATCAACGATTGCAAAACCAGTAACATTAGTAGGGTTGATAACGGTTGTGGCTGTTGTTGGCAAGGTTCCTTTTGCAAGAAGAACAGCATCATTACCATTCCAATAAAATGCATTTGTTACGTTATAGTCTGGGCAGTAAAAACCATCGGCACGCGCTTGAAGTGAATCCCAAACAGGTGCTTCTTGACCAGTTCCGTTCGGGTCTAGTTTTTGAAGTACGGCAACATAAACACCTTTTGCAGGAACTGTACCGCTCAATTGGATTGAGTTAGCAACTGTTGCGGTGGTAGCACCGTTAGAATAACGACTCACAAAATAACCAGATAAATCAATGGCATTGTTTGTAGGGTTGTAGATTTCTAAGGCCTTATTGTTTGACCAACCTTCAACGTATTCAGAAATGAATAATTCGTTACAAGTGTTTTGTGCAAAAAGAGTTGCAGAAAAAAATACAGATAAAAAGAGTAGTGCTTGCTTCATGAGTGCTTTGAAATTAATCAACTGACATTCAGCTTTTTGTGGTTTTTACAACTTTTAATGGTTTCGGCAACAAGATGTGCTTCAAGGAGGTCATCAAAAGTTCAAGACAAATTTAAGGAATTTCTCCCGAAAAAGAAAAAAATCAAATGAATTCTATTTTATCAAAAAGTTAAGCCCCTATATCGTGCTTGAAGTTCAATCTGTGTATCTTAGTTGCCAAATTATTCAACCTATGAAAAAGTCAATTTTCCTACTCTTTGTTTTTGGTGCGTCCATCTTTTACTCGAATGCACAAAACTTAACGGTAGAGCGCATCTGGAAAAATTATGAATTTGGAGCGAAGGGAGCAGGCTCTTATCAAATGCTCAATGACGGGGTTTCGTATACAGAAATCAATTCAACCGACGATTTAGTCATGCGCAATTTATCTGATGAAAAAACCACAATTCTCATCAGTTCAAAGCAACTTGTTTGGAACAATCAAGCTATTGCAGTCGCTGGTTATGACTTCAATTCTAACGAACAAAAAGTCCTGCTTTGGACGGCTCCAAAATCGATCTATCGAAGAAGTTTTGAGGCATTTTATTTTTTATATGATCTAAAAACTCAAAAATTAGAAGCACTTGACACCGTTCATGCGCCACAAACTTTAGCAGAATATAGCCCTGACGGAACGAAAGTATCCTACATTCACGGCAATGATATTTTCATAAAAGATTTGAACACTGGGAAGGTTCGAAAAATGACCCAGGATGGAAAGCGCAACAAAATCATTAACGGAACCACAGATTGGGTTTACGAAGAGGAGTTTGCGATTACTAAGGCCTACGGCTGGTCGCCTGATGGTCAGTATTTGGCTTTTCTCAAATTTGATGAACGCGAAGTGCCTCAATTTCAAATGGCAATGTATGGTGAATTGTATCCTGAACAATATACTTATAAATACCCAAAAGCCGGGGAGCAAAACTCAAAAGTAACCTTGAATTTACTTCAAGTTTCTAGTGGGAAAATCCAGCAAATAGGTTTAGGTGAATACGAGTACATTCCAAGACTTAACTGGTCAAAGACGGCCAATCAGTTAGTGGTTCAAACCATGAACAGGCATCAAAATGAACTCAATTACTGGCTCTTAGATTGTAGTGGAAAGCAGTTAGTAAAGAAAAACATTTACCAAGAAAAGTCGGATACCTATGTTGAGGTTGATGATAACTTATTGATTCTCAACGATGGTCAATCTTTCTTGCGCTGCAGTGAGCAATCTGGTTACAATCATATTTATCAGATTGGTTTTGACGGAAAAACGAGAGCTATAACTTCAGGCTCTTGGGATGTCATTGAGTTTTTAGGCTTGGATCAAACAAGTCAAACAATCTATTACGCGAGTGCAGAGCCCGGAGCAATTTATAAATCTATTTATGCCATTCAACTTGACGGTTCTAATAAGCGCAACCTAACTCCTGCAATTGGCTACCACCATGCTGAATTTTTAAATGGCATGAAGTACTTTATTCATACGTATTCTACGGCCAATACTCCGCCTGTTAGCGTGCTTCGAATGGCCAACGGGCAACAAATTCGTGTTTTGGAAGACAACGCCGCATTGGCTGCTAAAATGAAAAATGAAAAACTCAATATTAATTTGGATTGTAAAAGTGATTGCAGTTATAACCCTAGTTCAAACTTTATTTTTTAAATTTACCGGAGCGGTAGAAAGTATTTATATTTTT
>JAURHO010000131.1 GCA_030833265.1 Crocinitomicaceae bacterium
TTGCTTTTTGCAAGTGCCAGTGTTTTTGGCACTAATTTACCACTTGCCAATACTTTAATGTGGTCTGCTTTAGGAATCATCATTTTTGGAAATGGTTTTTTCAAACCAAACATTTCAACTATGGTTGGCGAGCTTTACAAACCTGGCGATGTGCGCCGCGATGCTGGTTTCAGTTTATTTTATGCCGGTATCAATATTGGTGCCTTGCTTGGTGGTGGTTTGTGTGTGTATGTCGGTAAAACCTATAGCTGGAATTTCGCTTTCTTACTCTCTGGGATTTTCATGGCAGTTGGGCTATTCAATTTCTTACTCACAAGAAAAAACTTAGGTCCTATTGGGCTTTCTCCAAAGGTAGCAAACCCTGATACCCTTCCGCGCCAGCAAAAATTAGTTTATCTGGGTACGCTCTTAGCCTTGCCATTAGTGTATATCATGATCACCAACACGGCCTACACCGATCTTTTCATGTACATTATTGGCCCTTTGACGCTTGTTTTTCTCATTTTTGAAATGAAAAAACTCGATGCCGCTGCTATCAAACAACTAGTTGCAGCGCTCATCTTTATCTTTTTAAGCATTGTTTTCTGGGCTTTCTTTGAGCAAAGTGGCGGCTCCTTAAGTTTGGTTGCCCGCGATTTATTAAGCAATGACCTCAGCGTCGTGAAAATTGATCCGAATGTAGTTAATAATAGCGCCAATTCTTTGTTTGTGATCTTATTAAGTACAGCAATTGGAGCGCTTTGGATTTGGTTGAAAAAACGCAATATCGAACCGAACTATTACCAAAAGTTTGGCTTCGCTTTTCTCTTCTTAAGTTTGGCTTTTTACATCTTCTATGCACTGCGCTTTTCTTTAAACAGCGAAGGCATGGCTTCCTTATGGCTTTTCACGTTGGCTTATCTTGTTATTTCGATTGGTGAGCTCTTTCTTTCACCAATAGGGCTTTCATTAATGACCAAACTTTCACCTAAACACCTGTGGGGCATCATGATGGGCATGTGGTTTTTGGCCTCTGCTTACGGACAGTACTTTGCAGGAATTTTAGGTGCCGGAATGGCTAGCCCTGATGAAAAAGCAAGTTTAGCAACGCGTTTAGACGGCTACACCCAAGGTTACTTACAGTTAGCTATTTACGCACTAATTACTGGTGTTGTAGTGATTGTAGCCTCAAGATGGCTAAACAAATTGATGCAAACCAACGAAAAGGAAGCTTAATAAAGTCTTTTTTGCACTAAATTGGCCACCTTCTGATAAAAGTGTTGGGGCTGATACGTACGCCATTCTAGGTCATCGAGTTCGCCGCCCATTGCAAAAAACTGATCGAGGTGGATGCGCTGGAATTCTTTACTGACATGTTCATGAAAATTGACCATTGCAACCCAGCCATCTTCGATGTCATCGAACCACTCTTCGTAATAGCAATCATCTGAATAATGAAAGTTCAGGACGTTTTCGCCTATCAAAATAAACTGATTGATCTCCATTGAAATGAGCGAGTCGATGACATCTCGTTTGAGCACCATGATGTCATTTTCTATGGCATCGTTCCATTCACCAATGAGTTCAATAACGGCATATTTCTCCTCGTAATCGACGAATAATACCTTTAAAAAAAGGGTTTGCGAACCAAAATCATCCCATTGTGGATGGATGTAAAAGTTGTAGACCGTATTGCTAAAAGCAAATTCGCTGTACTCGCGGCCATAAAAGGGGGAAGATGGATCTTCAGCGGAGATATAATAACCGCGCCAATTATAGAAGGGTTCAACGAAATGCATGGCGCAAAATTACAAGGATTCTCGTAACTTTGGGCCGTGGGAAAAGATAAGTTAAAGCGATTTGCAGCCATTAAAACGTTTGCAAATGTACACGAGCCTGTTATGGGCGAACCTTTTGCTTTTAAAGGCAAGTGGCGTCAAGATGTTTTTGGAAATACAAATCCGATCATTCTCGAATTAGGTTGTGGCAAAGGAGAATATGCCGTCGGAATGGGCAGGCACTACCCCGATCAAAATTTTATTGGTGTTGACCTTAAAGGAAACCGTATTTACATTGGTGCCAAAGAAGCGCTCGAAACCAATTTGAAAAATGTCGCCTTTCTCAGAACCCGCATCGATTTCATCTTGGATTATTTTGAAGTGGGTGAAGTGGATGAAATTTGGCTGACCTTCTCAGACCCGCAACCTCAAAAAGCCAGAAAAAGACTCTCCTCTCCTATTTTTACGGCGCGTTACAAGCAGATTTTAAAGCCAGGCGGCATTATTCACATGAAAACTGATTCGGATGTGCTCTTCGATTACACCCTTGAGCAAATTGAAGAACACGGTCATGAAATGCTCGCTTGTTACCCAGATTTGTACGCCAATTTACCCCAAGACTTAGACCAACAGACCAAAGAAATTTTTCATATCAAAACCTACTATGAAGAATTCTTTAGCAAGCGCGGGCACGTCATTAAATATTGCAAATTCAGATTAGCGCAATAGCCGCACTCGTCTTTAGTAAATAAGTAGGTGTTATTTTCTAATGATGGTGTAATTGGCATAATGGGTGTCAATCCCTATTTTTTTGAGCCAATCTTTTAGGATGTTTTTGAGCCTTTTTTTGTGGCGCGTAATATCGGTTTCAAAAACCCAATTTCTTTGCGCAATGCGGGGTTGCACACAAGCCGGATGCGTTCCTTCAAAACGCGCCAATTGGTGGATATGATCTTCGTAGTCAAAGCGCTCAGCCACCTTGACGTTTTTATTTAACCAAGCGTCGTCATGCCACAGCTTATGAAAGTTCTCTTGCTTGCGTTGCATGGCTCTTGGGTCTTTTACCCAGCCATAATGAAAAACCCTCGCTGCAATCGCTGCCACTTTTAGTTTTTGATCGGGTGCCTTGCGAAATCCTTGTGCGTCTCGGTAAGAGCGTATCTGACGGCCTGGTTTGATGATCCTGATTTCCTTTTTGTACCAATTGTTTGAGATCCCGACGTAGTCATAGGAGCCATAAAAATGCAAGTAGTTAAAGAGCAGGCCATCCACTTCGTGGTCATGTTGGTATTTGTGAAGTGCCGCTAAAATTGCCGGGTGATCTGCCTCGTGAATGACTTCATCGCCTTGAATATAAAAAGCCCAATCGGCTTCAGGGTTAATAGCTGCGAATGCTTTGTCTGTTTCTTGAGCCAATACTGCGCCGTTTGCACGTAGGGTGTCGTCCCAAATGGTTTGTATAACCTTTACCTTGGGGTCAATGTTTTGAATGAGTTCAAGGGTTTGATCTTCTGAATTGCCCACGGCAACAACAACTTCATCGCAAAGTGGTAAGATAGATTGAATGGACTCAACTACGGGGTAGTCAAGGGTGATGGCATTGCGAATAAAGGTAAAACCGCTGACTTTCAAGCTTATTTGTCTAGCACCTTAGGGATTCTGAAATAATCTGAATCTTTTTTAGGCGCATTGAATAGAGCTTCTTCATGGTTGGTGCTCTGAACGGCTTCATCGGGTCTGAGTCTGTTGACTTCTTCAGACATGAAAATAAGTGGTTCAACACCGTTGGTATCGAGTTCGCTGAGTTTGTCTACGAAAGCGATCATGCGCTGCATGTCTTGACGAATGGCGTCTTTCTCGGCACCTTCAAACGAAAGGCGAGACAAATGCGCGATGTGGTCAATGAGTTCTTCAGATACTTCCATGGTGTAAAATTACATTTTTTTCATGAGTTCAGGATGTGCCATTTTCAGCGGAGCTTCAATTAGATCAAAGCACTTCTTAGAAAGATCGTCTACTGTGGAAACTTCAATTTCCTCAGCTGAAATGAATGGATGCACATATACATCTACCACACCCGGATGAGCGGGCCCCAAGATAATTGTAGGATCGGAAAATAAGTGAAAATTTTGCGTAAAAGTCAGGGGCAGGATAGGAACCTTGAGGTCTTTGGCCAAACGAAACGCTCCGTTTTTAAAAGGAAGAAGCTGTGGGATATTGACCTCTGAGATGGTGCCTTCAGGAAATATTACTATTGACCAACCTGATTCAATGGCTTTTTTGGCTTGAACAAAGGCTTGGCCAGCCTTGGATTTATCTTTGCGATAAACCGGGATATTGAGTGCCTTGAAATAGGTACGAACGATTGGATAGCGCAAAATTTCAGCCTTGCCTAAAAAAGCAAACGGATGCTGAGGCATAATGGAAGGCAGTAAAAAAATATCTAGGTAAGAGCTGTGATTGGCCACGATGATAAACGGTGCTTTTGGCAATGGTGCGTTCTCTTTGAAGCGGACCGGATAAAAGCAAAAAATACGGATCATCCAACTCCAGAGAATGAAAATTTTAAACCCAAATTGACGCCAAGACTCATTGAGTTGGAGCGCCCAGAAAAAAGGATAGAAAAGGACAGCAAAAACAAAGAAAACTAAGGCGATGTATAGTTTCCAGATAAGACCAAAAATACCTTTGATTTGCTGCATAGTTCAAAGGTAAGAAATCCCTTGAAGCTTTGGCAGTAAATAAACGGGGCAAAATCACTAATTTTGAACAAATTTTTTATCAATGGCACGCATTCTCACCGGCATACAAAGTACAGGAACCCCGCATTTAGGAAATATTCTAGGTGCCATTCTTCCCGCAATCCAGCTGGCCGAGAACCCTGGCAACGAGTCTTTTTTATTCATTGCCGACATGCACTCCCTGACTCAAATTAAAGACGGTGCAACTTTGCGTCAGAATACCTTTGCTACAGCGGCCACTTGGTTAGCTTTTGGCCTGGATCCTCAAAAAACTGTTTTTTACAGACAATCAGACGTACCTGAAGTGACCGAACTCACTTGGTATTTACTTTGTAATTACCCGTATCAAAGGCTTACACTGGCGCATTCTTTCAAAGACAAAGCTGACCGCCTCGATGACGTCAATGGCGGGCTCTTTACCTACCCGATTCTGATGGCTGCTGACATTTTGCTGTACGACGCCGAGATTGTACCCGTAGGCAAAGATCAAAAACAACATATCGAAATGGCCCGTGATGTAGCCAATCGCTTCAATATCAATTACGGCGATACTTTTGTG
>JAURHO010000132.1 GCA_030833265.1 Crocinitomicaceae bacterium
TTGGTGTTGTAACCTTCCCAGGATCAAACTGTGATCAAGACATGATCTACGTACTCAGAGACCTCATGGGACAAGAAGTTGTTGAACTTTGGCACAAAGACACAGACCTCCAAGGGGTTGACTTTGTTGTTTTACCCGGAGGCTTTTCCTACGGTGACTACCTGCGCTCAGGCGCTATTGCAAAATTCTCTCCAATCATGGAGTCTGTCATTGCACATGCAAATAACGGTGGCTATGTCATGGGGATCTGCAATGGGTTTCAAATCTTAACTGAGTCTGGTTTACTTGAAGGAGCTCTTTTACACAACAATAACCAAAAGTTCATTTGTAAAAATGTGCACTTGAAGGCGGTTAGTAAAAGTGCTGCGCCAACCATCGACCTAGACACCAATAAAGCCTACAAAATTCCAATCGCTCATGGTGAAGGTCGTTTTCATGCCGACGAAGCGACACTTGCTTCTTTAAAAGCCAACGACCAAATTTTATTTACCTACTGTGACGAAGCGGGTGAGCATTCACAAGACGCCAACCCAAATGGCTCGCTGCTCCATATTGCAGGAATTACCAACAAGACCAAAAATGTGTTTGGCATGATGCCGCACCCAGAACGCGCAGCAGACAAACAGCTCAACAACCTCGACGGGCTTCGTATTTTTGAATCAATCCTAGCTCATTGTAAATGAAAGTCCTTTTACTCGGATCTGGCGGCCGCGAACACGCCATCGCCTGGAAAATAGCTCAAAGTTCTATCCTCGATGAACTTTTTATTGCCCCTGGCAACGCCGGAACCAAAAAGCACGGTAAAAACATAGAACTCAGCGTAACCGACTTCGAAGGCATTAAAACCTTTGTCTTGCAAAACAACATCGACATGGTAGTTGTTGGACCTGAGGAACCACTTGTACTCGGTATTTATGACTTCTTCACTGCCGATCCACAACTTAAAAATGTAGCTGTAATTGGCCCAAGCCAAGAAGGCGCTCAACTAGAAGGTAGCAAAGATTTTGCAAAAGCCTTTATGTCCAGACACAAAATCCCTACGGCCAAATATGGCACCTTCAATGCCAACACCTTAGCCGATGGTTTGCGCTTTCTTGATAACATGAAAGGCCCATACGTGCTTAAAGCCGATGGCTTAGCAGCCGGAAAGGGTGTTTTGATCATCGATGACCTCGACGAAGCCAAAAAAGAATTGCAAGAAATGCTGCTCGAGGAAAAATTTGGTAAAGCCAGTGCAAAAGTGGTCATTGAACAATTCCTAGATGGCATCGAACTTTCTGTATTTGCCATTACAGATGGTGAATCTTTCAAACTTTTACCAGAAGCTAAAGATTACAAACGTATTGGTGAAGGAGATACCGGCCTCAACACAGGTGGAATGGGCGCTATTTCTCCGGTTCCGTTTGCCGACGCTGCATTCATGGACAAAGTCTTAAATAGAGTGGTCATCCCTACCATAAAAGGCCTCAAACAAGAAAAAATCGTTTACAACGGATTTGTATTTTTTGGGCTCATTAATGTGAAAGGTGATCCTTACGTGATTGAATACAACTGCCGCATGGGTGACCCAGAAACCGAAGTTGTGATGCCACGCCTAAAAAGTGACATCCTCGATCTTTTCGAAGGGGTTGCCACCCATACGCTCTCTGAACGCGACATTCAATTCCACGACAAAACAGCGGCAACCGTCATGATGGTTGCAGGTGGATACCCAGGCGCCTACGAAAAAGGTAAAACTATTTATGGCCTAAATAGTATAACTGATAGTTTGGTGTTCCACGCAGGCACATTGGCCGATGGCCCTTCGGTTCTCTCCAATGGCGGAAGAGTTTTAGCGGTTACTTCTTATGGCAAAAACTTAGAAAGCGCCCTAGAAAGATCCTACGATTCTATCTCTAAAATCAGTTTTGAAGACGCCAACTTCCGCAAAGATATTGGCCGCGATGTCCTCGATCATTAATTACCATGGATAGCGCCTACATCCTGATCATCAGCTCACTTTTGTGCTCTGCTTTTTTCTCAGCGATGGAACTCGCCTATATTTCTGCCAACCGCCTTCGCATTGAGGTGTTGCGCAATAACCAAAATTTCCAAGGTAAAATACTCGCTTTGTTTTACCGCAAAGAAAGCAACATGATTGCTTTTTTATTACTTGGTAACAATGTAGCACTTGTACTTTATGGAATTGCTGCCGGAGACCTCTTAAACCCTGCTTTGGCTCAGCTCGGTCTTCATGATCAAGGACTAATCATGGTTTTACAAACCGTCCTCTCTACACTTGTTGTCTTGATTACTGCCGAGTTTTTACCCAAGGCCATTGTGCAACTCAATCCAAACAAAGCACTGGACCTTGGCCTGATTCCAATGCTCTTGCTCTATATTTTACTCTACCTTCCTACCCAACTCATCATGCTAATAAGTTCTGGGTTTCTCAAACTTCTCGGCTCTGAAAAGGATCACAACAAAAGAGTTTTCTCAAAAGTAGACCTCGAGAATTATGTAGATGAACTGAGCGCAAATCTTTCTGACGAACAAGAATTTGGCAATGACATGTTGCTACTTAGAAATGCACTCGACTTTTCACATGTCAAGGCCCGTGATTGCATGATACCACGCCCAGAAATCATTGCATTAGACATCAATGACAGCATTCAAGAAGCCAAAACACTCATGATCAACAAGGGGCTTTCTAAACTCATCATTTACCGCGACGACATCGACAACATCATTGGCTACATTCATTCCTTTGATCTTTTCAAGCAACCCAATTCAATCAAACAAATCCTCAAGCCCATTTCTTTTGTACCGACAGTCATGACGGGTAAAGAACTCATGGAGAAATTTACCAATCAGGCCGGAAATTTTGCAGTGGTTACGGATGAATATGGCGGCACAGCAGGTATCATTACGCTTGAAGACGTCATTGAAGAAATCTTTGGCGAAATTGAAGATGAACACGACAAAGAAGCCCTTACCGAAGTTCAAATATCTGAAACTGAATACTTATTTTCTGCCCGAATTGACATTGATTATCTCAATGAAGCCTACGGATTTAAGCTCGAAGAATCGGAAGCATATGACACTCTTGCAGGCCTAATTCTCGAGCATCTTGAACGCTTACCAGCTGAAGGTGATCGCGTGCAAATTGGCGCGTGTGAACTCGTTATCGAAAAGGTCAGTGAACGCAAAATTGAAACCGTCCGTTTGTTTCATGACAACTAAGCCGCAACAACCAAATATTGCACATTTCGAGGCCGTCATCTACGACATGGATGGTGTTTTGATCGACTCCGAGCCACTCTGGAAAATTGCCATGGAAACCGTATTTGGTCGTTATGGATCAACACTTGACAAACAAGATTTTCAAAAGACAGTTGGTCTGCGCATAGACGAAGTGATCCACTTTTGGAATTTACACGAAGGCTGGGGCTTAAAAGATGAAAAACAGGTCGAGCAAGAAATCATCAGCACGCTCATCGCTTTGATTGAAGAACAGCCTCAAGAATTAAAAGGTGTTTCCGAATCATTAGCTTTTTTTAAATCCAAAGGGCTCAAGATTGGCCTGGCTACCTCTTCCTCTGAATTACTGATCAAAACAGTACTGAGCGCACTCGAATTAACTTCCTATTTTGATTTCACCTATTCTGCCGAACATGAAGCATTTGGCAAACCTCACCCTGGTGTTTATTTAAAGGTTGCCCAAGAACTGCAAGTAAAAGCGCAGGCTTGCTTGGTCATAGAAGACTCCTGGAATGGTGTTTTGGCTGGCTTAGCAGCCCGCATGAAAGTCTGCTGCATTCCTGAAAAAACGCACCACCCGCACCCCAATTTAGTGGTCGCTGATTATCATTTTAATGACCTCACAGAACTAGTTGCTGCGCTCGCCTAAACCACCGCTGCACAAAATTGTTACATTTGTAACTCATGGAAGATTCCTTTGACTACCGACAAGAGGCTGAAGGCCAAAACGAGCAAGAAATTGATAAGGTCTTGCGCCCAAAATCCTTACGCGATTTTGCGGGGCAGCCTGCCGTTGTCGAAAACCTTGAAGTCTTTGTCAGAGCTGCGCAATTGCGCAACGAACCGCTAGATCACGTCTTATTGCACGGCCCACCAGGGCTTGGTAAAACTACGCTTGCCAACATTATTGCCAACGAACTTGGCGTAGGCTTTAAGGTGACCTCTGGCCCTGTCCTGGACAAACCCGGAGACCTCGCAGGCTTGCTTACAAACCTCAATCAAGGAGACGTCTTATTTATCGATGAGATTCATCGACTGAGCCCGGTAGTAGAAGAATACCTCTACTCTGCCATGGAAGATTACGTCATTGACATCATGCTTGATTCTGGCGCCAATGCCAGAACCATTCAGATCAACCTCAATCCGTTTACGCTTATTGGTGCCACCACCCGCTCTGGATTACTTACGTCGCCATTGCGTGCGCGTTTTGGCATCAACTCACGCTTAGAATATTACGATACCGAAACGCTAACTGCCATAATAGAACGATCCTCGAGCTTGCTTCAAATTGGCATTACACAAGGTGCTGCTTATAAAATTGCCAGCCGTAGTCGGGGCACGCCAAGAATTGCCAATGCCCTACTCAGAAGAGTACGTGATTTTGCGCAAATCAAAGGCACCGGTCTCATTGACGACGACATCACAGAATTTGCACTCAAGGCGCTAAACGTAGACGCTAACGGCCTCGACGAAATGGATATTCGCATTTTAAAAGTGCTCATTGACAAATTCAATGGCGGACCTGTTGGCCTTTCTACTATCGCTACTGCCATTGGTGAAAACGCCGGAACACTTGAAGAAGTCTACGAGCCATTCTTGATTCAAGAAGGTTTTTTAATGCGCACCCCAAGAGGGCGTAAAGCAACCGAAAAAAGCTACAAACACTTGGGCAGAGACCTCGGTTGGGCTCAAGGTGGCTTATTCTAACATGAAACACGACCATTTCAAATCCTATATTAAAAAACGAGCTGCTGAACTCG
>JAURHO010000013.1 GCA_030833265.1 Crocinitomicaceae bacterium
TTGGTCAACACCTGCATTGGCAGCAGGAATAGTTGAATAAGTCACAATGATATCATCTGTGTCTACACAACCATTAACATCTGTACTTGTAACAACAAATGTTCCTGTCGCACCAATTTGGAAAGGCACACCGTTAGTTACACCAGTTACCGGACCACTCCAGATATAGTTCAATCCAGAACCAAAAGTTGTAGTTGCAGTAAGTGTAACTGGCATTGTTGGGTTGTTAGAACAAATCAATTGATCCACACCGGCATTAACAACTGGTAGTGGGTTAACAACTACAGTGTTTGTTAATGCATTCGTGAAACATCCTGTTACAGGGTTTGTAGCTCTTACTTGGAAAGCAGGCTGCGTTACTGGGGCTGTTGTATTGTTTGTTAATACAGTAGTTGTAGTTGCTGTTGTAGCACCTAAACTTGTCCATAACCAGTTGAAAGTTGGAGTTAAGTTTGTACCAATATTACCGCCAAACATCATGTTGGTTCTGTTGGCGCTAACTGTTCCACCTGTTGTTTGTGCACAAACACCTGTGGCGTCTTGATTTAACCAGTGACAAGCACCCGTAAATGCTACAGTATAACGAGCAGCGGCATTTCCAACCCAAGATCCGTTATTGAAACAAATCTCTACTACAATGTTTGAAGTACCATCCCAGTTAAATGGTGTTTGGAAAGTAATGCTATTGTTAGCATACCCTAAACCAGTACCAGGTGTATAAGTTGGTACACTATAAACAGTGTTTAAACCTGTTTCAAACGCGGTAGTTAATTGAGTAACTGTCGTGTTTTTCATGCTGATCGTATAATTTGTCAGCGGAGTTGTATTTGCTGTTGTGATATCAAATGCAACAGATGTTAAGTTACCTGGAAGCAAACCTTGAGCGGTAAGCTCTGCAGCTGTAAATAAGAACTGTTGCTTAGCACCCCAATAGTAATTACCAAATGCACTTGGATAAGAAGAACTTGTATTTGATAATGTTCCGCTACCAATAGCAGCCGTTCCAGGCAATGAAGGAATAGACTGAGCTACTAAGTTCAAAGTTGAACCCGAACAAATTGGAGCAGGTGAAGCTTGAGCCAAAGTAATTGTTGGATTTGGATTCACTACAACTGATTGTTGAACTTGGTTTACACAGTTGGCGTTTGTACCAGTAACTGTGTAAACATAAGTTCCTGCAACTGTTGGCGTTAACGCTAGGTTCGCACCTGATACAGCAGCTGACATTCCAGAACCAGCATAAGAAGCTGTATTCCAAGAATATGTGTAGGCTGGTGTCGCAGTTGCTGAAGCAGTTAAGGTAACGTTAGCACCCAAACAAAGGCTTGGTGCCACGCTTGTAGCAATATTAATTGCAGGTGGTGCTGTCACGGTTACAACAACCGGAACTATTGCACTGGCACAACCATTTGTTCCATTTTCTGTAACATAGAAAGTTGTAGTTGAAGAAACAACAGAACTATAAGTAGTTGGGCCTGCTGCAATTGGAGCTCTTTTAATTACAATGTCGTCTAACGTAGAGCCCGAAGCAATACCACCAGAGCGCGAGCGCCATACATACGCCCAGTTTGCTTTGTTAGCGTTGACAAACGCCGTTGGAAGCTGAATGTTGGTGAATGCAGGCGTACCGTTAATCGTCATGTTCAAAACTCCGGCCGCATTGATAGTGATTAAAACATTTGAAGTAGCACCAATCCAAGACGTATTTGGCAAGTATGCCAAAACTCCAGGAGTTGTTGGTGTTTGACTCACAACATCACAGTTATACATCAAGTAAATACCTTGTGTGTTTCCGCCGTTCGTGTAAGAGTCAAAAGCAATTTTCAATTTTGTACCTGTACCATTTTCTGGGTTTGGCGCTGCTGCTAATGCATTCACGTCATCACCAAAACTAAATGCCATACCATCAGCAGTGTTAGCTACACCACCTCCTGTACTCACGTACTTAAAGGAGATCTCATGTGCATTGGTGTTAACACCTGAGGCATTGACAGTTAAACCACCACTTTGAGACAGTGCATTTGGATGTAATACGAGTTCTCCAGCTGTGACCGCCGCAACCCCTGTTAACAAACCATTTGTAATAGTTGAAGTAGTAAAGTTATTAGACCAATAGGTCGCTAATGCACCGTAATTAGATGACTGGGCAGAAGAAGTCCCTGCTGCATCTGTATACCAATTAAATGCACCTGTTCCGTTACCACCGGTTACTGAGGCCACACTTGCAGTTGGGATTTGGAAACCACAATGTGTTGAGTTGGTAACAACTGGTGAAGTAGGCAAAGCAAGTACAGTTACTGTAGCATTACTAGAAGTAACCTGACAACCAGCAGCTGAAACTAATGCTGAATAAGTTGAGGTAGCAGTTGGAGATACTGTTTGCGGGTTGTTTGTTCCTACAGATGTAGCACCTGTAGACCAAGCCGTTGCAGTAATTGCAGGAACACTACCACCACCATAGTTAGTAGAAACAATGTTCAACATGTAATCCTCATACTCACCCCAAGAAGATGTTGAAGCAACACTTGTAATTAACGTTTCTAGAATTACAACCCGCATTCTTGTTTGACCATTTAAGGCAGTAGCTGGAATTAAGAAAGAACCTGTAACTGTGTATGCCCCAGCTGCGGTAGCAGCAGGAGTATAAACCATTTCACCCGCATCAGCAAATGAACCATTACGGTTGTAATCAATGAAAATAGCCATTGAATTGCTATATGCAAAACCAGTGGTTAAACTTGAGAGTGAGAAGTTATATGACTGACCAGCATTCATCGTGTAAGGACCAAAGGTTGTAAAGTTAGAGTAAGAACCAGCTGTACCAGTTGCAGTACCAATTGTTCCCACAAGTGAGTTAATTGGTGTAGAATTACTCAGGATAGTTGTTGATCCTTGAGTAATCGTGATGGCACCAAAATCCTCATCTGTTGTTGGTGTTGAAACACCTGGTGTGTTATAGTTTGTTGCTGGATTGCTGTTTGCTAATGAAACTGACAATGAAGCAGTTTGGCCATTACAAATTGTTGTAGGTGAGGCTGCCGCAATAGCATTGATACCTAACAATGGTGCATCTGCATAAGTAGGGCCGTTGAATACAGTAGACGCTGCTGGGTTAGTTGCCAACACAGACCATGTTACAGTTGCGGTTACTGGAGACGCTACAGGAATTGTACCCGTCCAAGTTGTACCACTTGTATTTGTTAAAGTAATGTTTGGTTGTGCAACACCATTAAATGCATAACTCAAGATAGCAGATGAAACTGCACCACCTGTAGTAGCAATGTTTAATGTAAACGTGTGGGCAACTGGCGTACATGAAACTGCTGCAGATGGGTTAGAAGCAGTAACTGTAATTTGAGGAGCAGTTGTGATACCGTTGAATTCAAATGCACCACGATCTGGAGCTGCACCTGTACCTGTATAACCAGTGTTACCAGCACGAACAACGTTTGCGTAGTCATTTGTAATACCTGTAATTTGAATAGCTCCACCTTCTACTTGTGTAGAAATACCAGCAACTGGCTTTAAGAAGTCAACACTTGCTGGTGTTAAGCTAATAAAGAATGATCCTGCTGTTGAATAAGTGAAAGTCTCACCAGTCATGCTATAAACATCACGTGGAGTAACCAACGTTTTGTAGTTAGCCAATGTCTGTTGAACAGCTGTACCCTCCATGTAGATCACACGGCTAGCACTTGGCGTTCCTGCAAACAACATGTTGTTATTTGAAGTAACGTCAAAGTTATTCAACTGTGTTGCTGTTGCTCTTCTGAAAGCAGCAGTAACACCAGTTCCTGTTGGCGTTGAAAGGTTGATAATGATGTTGTTTCTCATGATCAAGTTTTCAATCGTAGCAGTCGCATTTGACGCATGGTAGACACCAGAAGTTGAGAAAGCAGCACCTGTTGAAGTTGCATTCAAATAAATTGAGTTGTAATCTACATTTACACTAGTATTCGCCAAAGTATTGGTAAGTGAAATACCACGAACAACATCTGCTGTAGTACTAGTAGCAATTGTAGCTTTGATATCACCAATAACGTTGTTGTAAATTTTAAGGTTTCCATAATGGAACATATCAGAAATACCGAATGCTGTTCCACCTGCGTTGGTTGTTGTGATATTCGCTACTTTGTTTCTATATATTTCAACACCATCATTTGAGTAGGCAACAGCGATACCAGAAACGTTTCCAGTGCCAGTAGCTGTCAAGCCAGTAATAGTGTTGTTATAGATTTTGATACCGCCAGAATAGTTTGAATACATTCCATATAATACACCTCCACCAGTAATATTGCTTACAGTGTTGTTATAAGCATTAGAAAGATTGTTTCCGTAATATAGATAGTAGCCGTAAGTTAAAGAGGTCCCGGCGTTCGTAACGTTAGAAAATGTATTGTTAAATACTTGATAAGCATAAGTTGAAGTTGAAAAACCACCAACCGTATAATATCCATAAACCGAACCACCTGTTGTGTACGTTAAACCACTAAATGAGTTATTAGAAACCGTACCGTTGTAATACATATAGAAGCCATAAACTGTACCTGAAGCTTTGTTCACGGTAAAAGTCATGGTGTTAGCATTCATCGTGTTGGTAGGGCTAATTCCTGAAATATAGGCTCCGTATACAATTCCAGTTCCGGTCTGTCCGAATGAAATGGTATTAGAGTTAGTAATGCTAGAACCCGATGTAGCTGTAGTAGGGTTGGTTCCAGAAAGATAGATTGCAAACATCGATGAAGCAGTTGTAGCAGTAGCGTGCGCTAAAGTAACAGTGTTGCTGTTAGCTGAACAGTCACCTTGTGCTGACGAAGAAGACAAGAAAACACCGTAAGCAGTACTTGTAAAACCTGTTCCACCACCAGCAGTGTTATTAATTATGTTGCTGTTAGCTGAAAAGTTTCTGTAGTAGATTCCATAGACGGCATATGATACTGACGCCGCGCCTCCTCCAAAATTCTGGATAGTATTGCCGTTTGTAGTAATGTTAACGTCATAGAAATCGAATGGCGTAAAATCTGCGTAACCTCTTTGGTAGATACCAACGTGTACGTTTGAAATGATGTTGTTGTTGAACGCGAGGTTTTCATTGCGGCCACCTAGAGAAGTTACCACAATACCCGTTGCAGTTGTTGTTGCAGAAAGTGCATCATTATTACTAGACATGATACCAGTAACGTATGGCGAAGTACCTTTGCTCAATGTGATAGCACAGTTTGTAATAGATACATTTTTACAACCATTGGTTCCACTTACTCTTCGTAAATAAAATCCGTATTCAATACCTGTTGTTGTTGTTGCTGCCGTAGAAGCTGTAACGTTGATTGCATTGAAAGTCAAGAAATCTGACCCTCCAATGATAACAACAGCATCTCCTTGCGCACCAAATGCTGTAGTTGCAACAGTACCTGCATCCGTTCTGGTGATAACAGGGTTTGCGCCTGTTCCACTTTTTTGGAATACGATAGGGTTAGCTGCTGTACCCGTTGCCGTAACAATTAGCGGCGCTGTGGTAGATTCAGTGTAACCAGATGCAACGTTGAACGTTACACCACCTGTCCCAACACCTTGCGTGTTTAGGTCAGTGATTGCTGCCGCGATGGTAGCATAGTTTCCTGGAATTGTCTTGGTACCAGTAAGCTGGGCCAATAGATTGCCTGAGCTTAAAAGCATCAATACAACTGCCAAGAAGTGTAGTGATTTTAGTTTAGTAGTAATACGCATTTTATAGAAGTTTTAAAATGTAGATTCGCAAATATATCGTTAAAAATCTAAAAAACAAAAAATTAAATTACATCAAGAAAATTTATGACTTTCATGTACTTTTGACATCATGATAACAGAATTGAACTCATTGCGCGCTTTAGTGTGCGGATCCACCCAAGGAATTGGGCTTGCAGTAGCACAGCAATTGGCAAAAGACGGCTTTAGCGTTTGCCTCACTGCTAGAAATGAAGAGAAATTAAAAACGGCGCTTGCCACCTTAGATATTACTAATGGCCAAGCTCACCAATATTTTGTTTCAGATTTTTCAAATCCTGAAGGCTTAAAGCATGCTGTTCATCAATTTATTTCAGAAAACGGTGACCTTCATTTATTGATCAACAATACTGGGGGGCCAAAAAGCGGCCCAATTGTCGATGCTGACCCAGCAGAATTTCTTGCCGCCTTTAATCAGCACCTTATTTGTAACCATATTTTAATGCAAGCCATTTTGCCAGGCATGAAAGCCAAAGGTTACGGCAGAATCATCAATATCATCTCGACTTCGGTCAAACAGCCTTTGCCAAACCTTGGGGTTTCAAACACCATCCGCGGTGCGGTAGCCAACTGGAGCAAAACCCTCGCCACTGAACTTGGCGGATTCGGCATCACTGTTAATAATGTACTACCCGGTGCCACCAATACGCAAAGACTCACTGAAATTGCAAGTGTAAAGGCAAATAAAACAGGGGAATCTGTAGAAGAAATTCTAGCAGAGATGGGGCAAGAAAGCCCAATGAAGCGTATAGCCGAACCAGAAGAGGTTGCAGCGGCGGTGGCTTTTTTAGCTTCGCCTAGTGCTTCTTATATAAATGGTATCAACTTACCAGTAGACGGTGGCCGTACAAAGAGCTTGTAAGCTATTTTTTTCGATTTCTTTTTTCAAGCAACGAGCGGTACGCAAATAAAATTGGGAAACCAAATAGCAAACTAAAGGCCAGCATATAGCCGCGCTTTGTCAGGTAAAAATCCACCACTTCTGTCATTTCGGAAGGGTCATAACCCATTCCTAAAAAATAAGCTAGACTCAAAGGCGCTTGCAAGATATATTGCCTCCCTCCTCTTTCATAGACAATCTCGCCTTCAAATAAATTCGGGCTAATTAAAATGAGCAGCAGTCCGATAGTTAAAAAACTCAGGACGAAAACAAACCAAGGTTTGAGTAAGTATTGCTTCAATTGATTCATGTGGCAAAATTACCTTAAATCTAGCTATTTTCGCAGCGCTTGTTATGAAACAGATTGCGTACTTGTGTTTGTCAAAAGGATGGGGAGGTTTAGAAATGAACCAGATTCGCAACGCAAAAGCCATGCAAGACCGCGGCCACCAAGTTTTAATGATTGTCCAAGATCAAAGCCCTGTGCAGCTCCAAGCGCTTGCGCTCAGTATACCTTATTATATAGTCCAAAAAAAACCTCGTCATTATCAGTGGCTTTTTGCTTTGAAATTGGTGCGCATTTTGAAAAAATATGACAAACAACACCTGTTCTTTAGAAATAACAGAGAAATGAGTTTGGCTGCTAGCATTGCTTTTTTTTCATTTGGTAAGATCAAAGTGCATTATTTTATGGAAATGGCTTTGGGTGGTCTGCGCAAAGAATGGTTCAGAACCCTGCGCTACTCTTTTTTTACTACTTGGAATTGCCCTTTGCCTTACTTAGTAAACCAAGTCAGGGAATACGCCAGAATGGACAATAATAAAATGAACTTGATTCCATCCGGCTACCATTTGTTGACCGAACCAAGCATCGGTCAGAAAAGTGCCCGATCCAAACTAAACTGGCCCGAAAATTCAAAATTAATAGTTGTTGTAGGGCGGCTCGATCCAAAAAAAAGACAAGACTTTGTGTGGGAAATGTTCGCGATGAGGCCCCATGATAATGAATACCTTGTTTTTGTGGGCACCAGCACTGCTGACGAAACGCCTATTTTTGAAAAAGAGCTGCGGACTAAAATCAATGCGCACCCTAAAGGAAAACAAGTGATTTGGGCCGGTTTCCAAGAAAACATGGTTGCGGTTTATGCGGCAGCAGATCTCATTATCATGCCATCTGCATTTGAAACCTTTGGAATGGCGACACTCGAAGCGCTGAGCCTGGGTTGTCCTGTTGTTGGCTCCAATACAGGCGGAACGTCAGAATTGATTGCATTATACGGTGGCGGTTTAACTTTTAAAAACCAAAGTCAAGAAGATCTTTCAGAGCAAATTGATCAAGTACTAAAAGGTGCTTTTCCGGTAGTGAAAATTGAACAACTCAAACAACATTTCAGCTTTGAGCACGTTTGTGAGCAAATTGAAAATGAAGTGCTCAAGTAGTTTGCGCTCATTTTTACTTAAATTCGTCTGATGGACCTCTACGCTTCCAAACAACGCTGGAAATTTTTACTCATTCTGCTTTCTTTATTGATCGTAGGAGCTAGCTTGTTTTATTCCAACCAAAGTATCAGTAAAATTCGAGGTCGGGAGCGCAATAAAGCCCAACAGTGGGCCATCGCGCTTCGCAAAAAAGCCGAATTAGTAGATTTAAGTAGCCAAATTTTCAAAGCACTTCAAGAAAAGGAGCGGCAGAAAATGGAGCTTGTTGTAAGTGCCAATCGAACACTCCTCGATGCATCCGATTTGAGCATGAGTCAGGATGTAGATTTTGCCCTTGAAATTATTGAGGCAAACAAAGACATTCCCTTTATTTTACTTAATGAAGACGGCAGCATCTCCCAATTTAGAAATATAGATTCGACTATAGAAAAACCCGCCATTGCCAACCTAGCAAAAAATTGGATTTCAGAGGGTCGTTCCTACAAAATTCAGGTGTTTGAAGATATGTTCATGACGCTTTGTTATGGCTATTCTAAAGAACTTCTTCGCTTACACGCCCATTCAGATTCCTTAATTCAATCTTTTAATGCCGACCTCACCGACCAAAAGAGCTTAGTGCCTGTCTTGCTCTATGATCCACAAATTAAAAAAGTTGTGGCGAGCAATTTGCCAAAAACAGCATTGACGCCAAAAAAATTAGCTTTCACAATGGCTGAAATGGCCAAACAATACCCGCCAACTGAGCTTACCTACAACGGCCAAACTAAATTACTCTATCTAAAAGACAGCGAAGAAGTACAGCAACTATTCTGGTTGCCTTACCTCCAATTTGGCATACTGGGGCTCATTGTGTTGATCGGTTATCTGCTCTTCTCGATGTATCGCAAGGCTGAACAAAATCAGGTTTGGGCCGGAATGGCCAAAGAAACTGCACATCAGCTCGGAACACCATTGTCATCAATGATGGCTTGGGTGGCCTATCTTGAACAACAAGATATCGATCCCATGATTCCGAAAGAAATGCACAAAGACCTAGAGCGTTTAGAAAAAATCACGGATCGTTTTTCTAAAATTGGCTCCGGTGCCAAACTTATTGAGGCAGACCTTGCTGAAACCATTGAAAACAACTTAAACTACCTAAAAGCAAGACTTTCTCAGAAGGTAGATATCCATTTCGAACTAAAGGGTGAGCGCCCATTAATGGTCAGACACAATGCCTCATTGATTGAATGGGTCATTGAAAATATTTGTAAAAACGCCGTGGATGCCATGGAAGGAATTGGTTCTTTGCGAATTGAAGTAGTAGAGGTGGCTGAATGGGTGCATATTGATATTTCAGACACAGGTAAAGGCCTGACTCCTAAACAATTTAAAACCATTTTTGAACCTGGCTATTCTACAAAAAAACGCGGTTGGGGCCTTGGTCTTACGTTGGTTAAACGCATTGTAGAAGAATACCACAAAGGAAAAGTGTTTGTACTGCAGTCGGAACCTGAAAAGGGAACCACTTTCAGAATCAGCTTGCCGCATTAAACAGCAAGCCACTTTTTCTAACTATCTTTATCGCTCAAAATAAGACTATGGAACCGCTCATTCTGACCGAAGTTCGCAATCAAATTGCTTACCTCACTATCAACAGACCTCAACAGCTCAATGCGCTCAACAAAGACACCATTGCTGCACTCCACGATGCACTTGCTGTGGCTAACAACGACACAGCGGTAAGAGCGATCATCTTAACAGGTAGCGGTGAAAAGGCATTTGTTGCGGGTGCCGACATCAAAGAATTTGCCGATTTCAATATAGCCCAAGGCGGAGAATTGGCGCAAAAAGGACAAGCTTCCTTGTTCGATTTTATAGAAAACCTTTCTACACCTGTAATTGCCGCTGTCAATGGTTTTGCATTAGGTGGGGGCTTAGAATTAGCGATGTCTGCACACATCAGAATTGCCAGTACAAACGCAAAGATGGGCTTACCCGAAACCTCATTAGGTGTCATTCCTGGCTATGGCGGAACACAGCGTTTGGCCCAACTCATTGGTCGCGGTAAGGCCAACGAACTTATTTTTACGGCAGGGATGCTCAAGGCTGATGAAGCCCTACAATGGGGCCTTGTAAATGCGGTTGTCGAACAAGCAGAATTAATCGGGCATTGTGAAGCCATTGCTGCCAAGATTGTCAACAATTCACCTTTGGCCATTGCCGCAGCAATTAAATGTGTCAATGCTGGTTTTCAAGACGGTGTCAACGGCTACCATGTTGAAATTGAAGAATTTGGAAAGTGCTTTGGCACCAAAGACTTCAAAGAAGGTACCACCGCATTTTTAGAAAAACGCAAGCCTAACTTCAATGCTTAATGGCTAACCCGATTCGGAAACTAGCTGGGCAAACCGCCATTTACGGCCTTCCATCTATCGTTGGGCGCTTGCTCAACTATTTACTAGTTCCGCTCCACACCTATTACTTTGCTCAAACATCTGACTACGGTGTCATCTCTGAACTTTACGCTTGGGTAGCCTTTTTAATTGTGCTACTCACCTTTGGGATGGAAACTGCTTTTTTTCGCTTTTTACAAAACGAAGGCGATAAGGAAAAGGCCTATAATACTGCCTTTTGGTCGGTAGTCGGGGTCAATATTGTTTTTTATGCCACTTTATTGTTCTTTAACAACGATATCGCTAATGCCCTGCTTTTTGAGGGCCACAACGAATATGTGGTTTTATTGGGCAGCATCGTCATGATTGACGCCATCACCGCCTTGCCCCTAGCTAAACTTCGGGCCGAAGAAAAGGCTTTGCGCTTTGCAAGCATCCAGATGCTAAGTATCGGGCTTAATATCGGGCTCAATTTAATTGCCATGATTTTCTTCTTCAGTGCTGAAAGACCCGAAGAAGGCATCTTATTTATCTTGCTAGCCAACTTAGTGGCCTCGTTAGCGAAGCCTCTGCTGCTCTACGATTATATTTTTAACGTGCGTTTTATCAAAGATTGGGCTTTATACAAACGCATGTGGATTTACGCCGTTCCGCTTGTCATTGCAGGTTTTGCAGGCATTATCAACGAGACATTTGACCGTATTTTATTGAAGCATTTGCTCTATGATCCGTCCATTCCTGAATCATTAACCTATGCGGAATCGCAAGTCGGGATTTACAGCGCCTGCTACAAGTTAGCCATGTTAGTGACGATCATTCTGCAAGCCTATCGTTATGCCGCCGAACCCTTTTTCTTTCGACAGATGCAAAACCAAGACCGCAATACAGTTTATGTGAAGGTCATGAATTTGTTTGTGGCAATGGTTTGTGCTGTCTTTTTGATGGTGAGTTTGAATTTGGATATTTTCAAACATTTTATCCAAAAGGAAGCCTATTGGGAAGGTTTGAAAGTGGTGCCTATTTTGCTGATTGCCAATATTTTCTTAGGAATTTACTACAACCAAAGTATTTGGTATAAGCTCAGTGGTAAAACGCAATATGGCGCCTACATCACCATTGCCGGAGCACTCCTGACAATTGCAATCAACGTCTATTACATCCCGAAATATCAATACATGGCCAGCGCCTGGGCTACACTTATCGTTTACGGCCTGCAAATGATCCTTTCCTATTTCTTAGGCCAGAAACATTTCCCGATACCCTATAACCTCAAAAAATTCTTCCTCTATTTAGGTTCAAGCCTTGTGCTTTTCTGGATAGGAAGCCAGGTTCATTTCGAGAAAAGCATTTTGAATCATTTCATTCATAACCTGCTTGTGGTTTTCTTTTTGCTCTTTGTTTTTTCACTTGAAAAAAACAACTTGAAATCGAGCAAGACGCACTAACTGAACTTTTTCTGCGTTAAGGTGTTTCATTAGCTACCGAAACGCTTAACTTTGTTACTATGTCAAACCATCCGTACACACCCGGTCCATTACTAGCTCAAATTACCGTCCCGAGTGATTTACGTGAAAAGTTCGGACAAGAACAACTCCCTCAAATTTCTCAAGAGTTAAGACAATACATCGTCGATGTCATTTCTGAAATCGGCAACTCCCATTTTGGTGCATCGCTTGGCGTGGTTGAGCTCACAGTAGCGCTTCACTATGCTTTTAATACCCCTCATGATCAACTTGTTTGGGATGTCGGCCACCAAGCTTACGGCCACAAAATCCTGACTGGTCGTCGAGAAAAATTCCATACAAACCGCAACAAAGGCGGTATTTCAGGCTTTCCAAAACGCTCTGAATCTGAATACGATACTTTTGGTGTAGGGCACTCCTCTACTTCCATTTCTGCAGCGCTCGGTATGGCCGTTGCCAATCATTACAAGGGCGAAACAACGCGTCAGCACATTGCCGTTATTGGTGATGGCGCCATGACCGCCGGTTTGGCTTTTGAAGGCATGAATCATGCTGGCTTTGAGAAAGACGCCAATTTGCTTGTTATTCTCAATGACAACTGCATGTCTATTGACCCCAATGTTGGGGCGCTCAAAGAATATTTAACCGACATTACCACTTCACATACCTACAACAAGGTCAAAGATGAAGTCTGGAAATTGTTAGGAAAAGTTTCCAAATTTGGCCCTGACGCACAAACCATTGCTTCCAAAGTTTCTCACGCATTAAAAGGCACACTGCTCAAGCAATCTAATCTTTTTGAGGCGCTGAACTTCCGCTATTTTGGCCCTGTAGATGGCCACGACGTCATTGGTTTAGCAAAAATCCTAGAAGATCTCAAAGATATCCCAGGCCCAAAAATTTTACATTGCATCACAAGAAAAGGTGCTGGCTACAAATTTTCTGAAGAAGGCAATCCTACTAAATGGCATGCGCCCGGCGTTTTTAACAAAGAAACGGGTGAAATCGTCAAGATTGTTCCAAAATCACCTCAGCCACCAAAATATCAAGATGTTTTTGGGTATTCCATTGTAGAATTAGCCGAAAAGAACGAAAAAATCATGGGTGTAACACCCGCCATGCCTTCTGGTTGTTCCCTGAACATCATGATGCAAGCCATGCCAAAACGCGCTTTTGATGTGGGTATCGCTGAACAACATGCGGTTACTTTCAGTGCTGGCTTGGCCACACAAGGTATGGTGCCGTTTTGCAACATTTATTCGTCTTTCATGCAACGTGCTTTTGACCAAGTCTTACACGATGTCGCCTTGCAAAATCTCAATGTAGTTTTCTGTCTAGATCGTGGAGGTTTAGTTGGTGCCGATGGCGCAACCCATCATGGTGCCTATGACCTCGCCTACATGCGCATGATTCCAAACATGGTGGTTTCTGCCCCTATGAACGAAGAAGAACTGCGCAACCTAATGTACACGGCGCAATTACCAAACCAAGGTCCTTTCTCTATTCGTTACCCACGTGGAAACGGCGTCATGACCGAATGGAAAACTCCTTTCAAAGAAATTAAAGTTGGCCAAGGAAGAAAAGTAACTGCTGGGGAAGACATCGCCATTTTAACCATTGGACATCCCGGAAATTTTGCCCAAGCAGCCATTACTGCGCTCAAAGATTCAGGAGTTTCCATTGCACACTATGACATGCGCTTCGTCAAGCCACTTGATACCGTTCTCTTACACGAGGTTTTCGCCAAATTCTCAAAAGTAATTACTGTTGAAGATGGTTGCTTAATGGGCGGTTTTGGCTCAGCCGTACTCGAATTTATGGTTGATCAAAAATATCAAGCAGAGGTCATCAGACTTGGTATTCCCGACGAATACATTCATCACGGAACCCAAGAAGAACTCTGGGCTGACTGCGGTTTTGACACCCAAGCAATTGTAGCCACGGTCTCCAAAATATTTAATCTGAACCAAGAAAAAAATCTGCAGCAACATATCGGTTAAAACCAAATTATTGTAATTTGGACCAAAACTTTAACCAATACCATGCAAAAAACTAACTACAGCGCTTTCGCTACGCTGATTGTCATCTTTTTCTTTTGGGGCTTTGTTGCCGCTAGTAATGACATCCTCATTCCTGTTTTCAAAAAAGCACTTCATCTTTCGCAAAGTAAGGTCCTCTGGATTCAAAATACCTTCTATGTTGCATACACCGTGGGTTCACTCATCTATTTTGCAGCATCCTCCTTACTTAAAAGAGATTTATTCAACCGAATTGGTTACCGCAACGGACTTGCCTTAGGACTTGTGGTTTCTGCACTCGGAACCTTATTGTTTATCCCGGCTTCATCAAATGGCGGATCATTCCCGATGCTTCTTGGTGGTTTATTTATCGTAGGAATTGGTTTTGCGTTTCAGCAAATGGCAGCAAATCCACTTGCCATTCAAATGGGTGACCCGGCTAAAGGAAATGTTCGCCTCAGTATGGCCGGCGGAATCAATAACCTCGGTACAACAATTGGCCCAGTTATCGTTTCGTTTGCCATTTTTGGTAGTCCAAGCGGCCCGTCAGAATTAGATTTGAACGCGGTACAAATTCCTTATTTGGTGCTAGGTGCAGTATTTGTCCTTGCAGCTTTATTCTTTAAGTTTTCAAACTTGCCTGATCGCATTGGCGAAGATAGCTCCAATGAGCCTGGTCAAGTAATGAGCACACTTCGCGAACCACAAGTGTTGCTAGCCATGATCGCCATCTTTATTTATGTAGGTGTTGAGGTAGCTACAGCGAGTAACCTACCTGAATTCATGAAACAACATTTGGGCAAAAAAGAGAGTGAAGTAGCTCCGTTTGTATCCTTGTTTTGGGCCAGCATGATGATTGGTCGCTGGGCCTCTGCAGCAGGTGTATTTGAAAAGTCAAAAACATTTAACCGCATGATGGGTGTCATTTTACCATTAGTTGCTTTTGGAATTTTTGCACTTGTTAATACGATTGGTGGCTCTGATATTTCAGCGCTAACGCCTTATCTAGGCCTTGTGTTTGTCTTGATTGCCGCGGACTTCATTTCAAATGGCAATCCAGTGCGTCAAATCGTACTTTACTCAACACTCGGTTCCTTAGCGCTAATCATTGGTATTTTTAGCTCGGGTTACATCAGTGTGTTTGCGTTTATTTCAGTGGGTTTATTCTGCAGTACTCTGTGGCCATGTATCTTCACTTTGGGCATTGCTGGTTTAGGTAAGCGCACCAACACGGCATCTAGCTTACTCATTCTCATGATTATGGGTGGTGGTTTTGTCACTTTAGCTCAAGGCACTTTGGCAGCCGATAACCTACTCGGCATTCAACAATCTTACTGGGTAGGCGTGGTTTGTTTTGCTTATTTGATTTATTTTGCAATGCGCAGCTCTGCTATTTTAAAAAGCAAAGGAATTCAAACTTTTGAAAGTACTGGAGCCGGACACTAAGCTTATGTATAAAATAGAATTCAACGACTTTTTTACTTCTGCGTTTTCTGTTGACTGCATCATTTTTGGTTACGAAGCGGGCGAAATCAAGGCGCTATTAATTAAAAGAGCGATGGAGCCCTACGATAATTATTGGGCCATCCCTGGTGACCTTGTATATCCAGATGAAGATCTCCCGGTAGCTGCCGAACGTATTCTCAAAGAATTAACAGGTTTGGATCACATCCAAATGCATCAATCGCAGTCTTTTGGACATCCTAACCGTCACCCACAGGGACGCGTCATTACCATTGCACATTTCGCATTGGTTCGCATTGAGGACTTCCAAGTGAAGGCTTCCTCTTGGGCCGACGACGTTAGTTGGGTTTCCATGAACGACATGCCAACTTTGGCTTTTGATCACAACCACATCCTTGAAAGCACCTATGAAATGCTGAAGCAAAAGTTGTTAAATGAGCCGGTCTGCTTTGATTTATTGCCGGAGCGCTTTACCCTCAGTGAATTTCAGCAACTCTATGAATATGCGTTCCAGCAAGAAATGGACAAAGCTAACTTTAGAAAGAAAATCAAAAATATTCCGCTCATTGCACTCAACGAAAAGCAGAAAAACGTGAAACACAGACCAGCTAAACTTTTCTCTTTCGATCAAGCGGCCTACACTGAACTTAAAAAAGACGTCGGTTACAGTTTCAAAATGTAGAAATTTATACTTATTGTATTTTTTACAATAATATTTGTATCTTCGAGTCTCGCTTTCACTCTAAACGAAGCGTTAAACAGGTTAATAATCAGGAAACGGAGAGGAGTGTCTCCGTTTCTTTTTTTATAAAGCACTGATTATCTGAACAATTAGAAATGTTATTGTTCTTTTTACAATAATTAATTTTTTTCTATATTTATCCCACTCTAAAACTAAAACGACTATGATCAGAAAACTCGTCATGGCACTGCTGTGTTGCATCGGTGTCTCGCAAGTCTATGGACAGGCCAAAACTGTTAGCGGAACCATTCTAAATGATCGCTCAGAAGGCATTCCATACGTCAAAGTGCTTGTAAAAAACACAAGTAAACCCATTCTCAGCGACGCGCAAGGGTTATTTCAAATTTCAGTTAACAATCCGGACAGTGCCATTTTGGTTTTTACGGCAATGGGATACGAAAAACTTGAGTATCCATTACTCGGAAAGAGTAACATTACCGTTTTATTGAGCGCTCAAGCCCAAGACACCAAAGACGTCGTGGTTGTTGGATATGGAACGGCAAAAACCAAAGAACTAACGGGCGCAACCTCCAAAGTTAAAGGGGAAGACATCGAAAAAATGAACATGACCCGCATGGATCAAGCGCTTCAGGGTCAGGTTTCTGGTGTTACTATCTCTAGCAACTCTGGCTCACCTGGTGGTTCATCTAACATTAGAATCCGCGGTTTGTCCACTTTTGGAGACAACGACCCACTCATTTTGGTAGACGGTGTCGTCTATGATTCCGAAGGGTTAAACGCCTTAAACCCAGCTGACATCAAGTCTATTAACGTTTTAAAAGATGCCACTGCTGGTATCTACGGCGTTCGTGCTGCGAACGGTGTCATTATTGTTGAAACGAAAAATGGGGCTGTTAATCGCAAACCAAGTATTGAATACAACGGCTATTACGGCATGCAACAAACAGCTCGCCGCCTAGATTTATTGACTGCCGAAGAATATGCAGTTATTAAAAATGAGGCCTTTGCTTTTGGCGGTCAGGCCATGCCGTTTGCCAATACGAACCTTGGCACCGGGACCAACTGGCAAGACTCTGTTTTCAGCAAGGCACCTGTTCAGAGCCACAACCTTTCTTTAAACGGTGGCACACTTAACACGCGCTATTCAATTGGTTTAGGCTATTTCAATCAAGACGGTATTGTGGGTGGAGACAAATCAAATTTCAGCCGATATAATGCGCGTTTGAACTTCAGCACAGATATGTCTGATAAGCTCAAGCTGAATTCAGTTTTACTTTTCTCTTCTGACATGCGCAGCACCCTACCTGAAAACGGCATTGGTTCGGTGCTTTACAACACTATTAACGCCTTTCCAAACGAACCTGTCCATAGCGGTCCAAATACCTTCTCCTATATGGAAGAAGTGAGTGACATCATCAACCCGATTGCTCAAATCCAGAATCAACACAACTGGAGTACAGCCAATAAATTTGTCGGAAAAGAGGAGTTTGTTTATGCATTCAACGAACATTTGTCACTTACAAATCGCTTCAACTATAACTACGCCATTGTTGATTCCAAAGCATTTTCGCCACTTGTGTGGTACGGCGAAGGGAAATACGCTAATACGGCTGCCAACGAGGCGTTAGAATCACCTCAAGTCGAAATTGCCGATAGCGTATTTATTGACCGCGGGGCGGCTGTTTACGAAGAACGTTCAACTTTTCTTGATCTTACTTACGAAGCTTTTGTCAATTACGACAGAACTTTTGGTGAAAATCATAAGGTGAAAGGAACGCTTGGTACCTCTATTTTTAAAAGAGATGGCAATTCACTCAGTGGTATCGCTTATGGAATCCCAAACAACTCTTTGGACTACGCTGATATCTCTGCCAATACAGCACAAGGAGGGTTTTTAAACAATACTTTTTCTTGGCAATTCACAGAAAGACTCGTTTCTGGCTTCTTAAGAGGAGAGTATGCCTACAAAGAAAAATACCTGATTTCAGGAATTCTTCGCCGCGATGGTTCAAGTAAATTTGGTCCGAATAGCCGCTACGGAATCTTCCCAACTATTTCAGGAGCATGGCTAATTTCAGATGAAGAATTTTTCAAAAGCAAAAGCATCGATTTCTTGAAACTGCGCATGAGTTATGGTGTTTCTGGAAACGACCAAATTCCAAACTTTGCTTATCGCGCTTTGTTAAATGGTGAAGGTGTTTACGTTTTCAATGACCTCATTACCCAAGGTATTGCCATCGGGCGTCCGGCCAACCCAGATTTAAAGTGGGAAACAACGCGTCAATTCAATGTTGGAGTTGATCTTACGTGGCTCAAGGTGCTTAACTTCACTACAAACTACTTTATCAAAAACACCTTTGATTTGTTGTTCCAGCCCGATGTTTCCGCCTTGCTAGGGTCTTACGGGCCAGGGGGTTACCCACCAATTATCAATGCGGGTGACGTTTCTAACAAAGGATGGGAATTTGAAGTCGCTTATAAGTCCGATACTAAAAACCTTTTGCAAACCAACCTCAGCTTCAACTTTACCTCTATTAACAACCAAGTTGTGAGCGTTCCAACCGGTGTAGAATATATCCCAGGGGCTAGCTTTAGCGTAGGTGGAGATGTTGCAACGCGCTTCCAAGCCGGCTATGAAATTGGGTACTTCTTCGGTTATCAAACTGCAGGTGTCTACCAAACACAAGCAGAAATTGACAACGCAGCTGTTGTTCAAGAAGGAGCACAACCCGGAGACCTCATCTTTGTAGATCAAAACGGTGATGGAAAAATCAGTTTCTCTGACGACTCTGACAAAACCTATCTTGGCTCTGCAATTCCTGATTTCACAATGGGCTTTGCTTTCAATTTCAAGATCAAAAGTTTTGACCTCTCTGGTAATGTTTACTCAGCCATTGGCCAAGAAATCATCCGCAACTATGAGCGCCAACAACCTTATGCCAACCAACTCGCTTACAACATTGACCGCTGGACTGGCCCGGGTTCGACCAACGAACACCCACGACTAACTACTGGCCCTACAAACAACAACCTCTTTTCTTCGTATTATGTTGAAGATGGTTCATTTGTAAGGCTTCGCAATGTCCAATTGGGTTATACGCTTCCGGCAAGTGCTGCAAGAAAAATCCATGTTGAAACATTGAGAATTTATGTAGCGGCAAACAACTTGCTTACCCTAACGCGCTACATGGGCTTTGATCCAGACCTTGGCTCTTCCAATGTGTTGTCGGCAGGTGTTGACTACGGTATGTATCCGCAAGCCCGCTCAATTATGAGTGGTATTCAAATCAAATTTTAAGCTGAACGTCATGAAAAAACTGATTTTTACTTTAGCTACAATCGCAACCCTAGCAGTGTTGCCATCATGTGAAAAATTCTTATCTGTTGACCCGCCATACGCGCAAGACGCAGAAAATTTCTTTCAAACCCCAGAAGATTATGAGCGTGCGCTTGTTGGTGCTTATGACCTCCTCCAAAGTTCGTTTTTAACGCTCTGGATAGGTGAAATTGCTTCAGACAACGCCATTGCTGGTGGCGAAAGTGTCAATGACAGCAAAGGCCTACACGACATCGACAACATGACGCATGGCGGTGTCAATGTCGAATTGCGCAATGTTCTTAGATGGAACTATACCGGTATTACACGTGCCAACTACATCCTAGAGCACAAAGACAACATTGATTTCCCGAGAAAAGCACACATTCTTGCTGAAGCAAAATTCTTACGTGCTTACTATTATTTTGAGCTCGTGAAGTTCTTTGGCGATGTGCCACTTATCATTGATAAGCGCATTGGCATTGAGGAAGCCCGAACAATTCCTCGCTCACCAAAAGCTGAAGTCTACGCACAAATCGAAGCAGATTTGATCGATGCGGCTGCTGTTTTAACTGCCGTTGCAGCCGAAAAAGGTAGAGCGACAAAGGGTGCTGCCAAAGCCCTTCTTGGAAAAGTATACTTGTACCAAAATAAGTACACAGAAGCTGCTGCAATATTTGATGAAATCATCGATTCTGGTCAATACAGCCTTTACCAAGATTATAGTCAATTATTTAGTGTTGCTGCCGAAAACAATAGCGAAACTATCTTTGATGTACAATATACGGGTCTTGAAGGTGGTAGCTACGGCTGTCTCATTTGCCTCGAAGGCAACGCAGCTGTTGGTTTCCAAGGAATCAGACAATACAATGGCCCTGTTTACGGTGATGGTAACTCTTACAACTTGCCAACACCTGAACTTTATGCAGCGTTTTCGCCGATTGACCCGCGCAGAGCAGCAACGGTTCTCGATATAGAGGCCTTTATTGCTGCGCAACCCAACCCAGCTCAAATTACCTATGCAATTGGCGCTGGTGGACACACAGGTTACTACAATAACAAATACATCAAAAAACAAGGTGAAATTGGTTTGCCAGACAACGACCTCACGAGCCCAGTTAACTACCGTGTTTTGCGTTATGCCGATGTTTTACTCATGGCTGCAGAAGCGCATTATCAACTCGGAAATCCAAGCAGAGCTACGGCTTTAGTGAATCAAATCCGTCAGCGTGCAGGTATTCCTGGCGCATCTGTAAACAACATTGAAAAAGTTTACAATGAACGACGCCTCGAGCTCT
>JAURHO010000133.1 GCA_030833265.1 Crocinitomicaceae bacterium
CCTTTTTTACGCGGCAACGCCAGCCATCTGCGCCGTACTTTGTGATTGAAGCCATATGGGTCCCTTTTTAGTGTCCATGAGAAATTATGGGACAAAAAGGGGACAAAAAACAAGGGGTCTATAGCATTCATGCGGGTTGCGGGGCGCTGTACGGCTCCAGGTCGAGGAGCCACCCCCCATAGCACGCATAGAGCTAAGTCTTTAAAATCAAGGACTTAGCTCTACTTCGTTGTACCCTATTGCACCCCAATCTACTGGGCGCGGGGACAAATCGGGGACAAAAAATCTTTTCTGAATGCGTTGTTTTGCAACCGAAATTCAAAAGTCTAATCTGACCCGAACCCAGTACCCAAGCACCAACCTAAATTGAAATTGCGTACTTCTGTGCGCTATTACTCTATGTTTTGCTCAGGCGGGGAGTAATATGGCAAGGTGAAGTTTGAATTAAGGGAGTTGGCCTTGAATAGATTTATAACATCCGGACTGTTAGCTACAAGCTTATTTGTATCTGGTGCAGCTTGGGCCCTTAACGAGCAACTTAAAGGGCAAGTGCGAATCACAAGCATAAGGGCTTTGAGTAACCCCGACTTACCTTCAATTTATCTTCCTCCAGATTATTTTCTTAAAAACCAATTAAATTTTTTGTTATCTGACAGCGGTTATTTGTTCAATAATTCTGAAAGACCTGTAAATTTAGAAGTAGCGATTCAAAGATTTGATTGGGATAACACGTTTGGAACATTCACTGTAGATTTGACTGTTAAGTACACGTTAGTTGTCTCAGGAGTACAAAAAACTTTTATGACGACCTCTTCAGCCAAAGCGTCAATAGGGCAAATCACTTGGGGGCCTGATAGAAGCAAGTTTGTGATGCAAAAAGTATCTGAAGATAGCGTAAATAAACTTCAAAATTTTCTAGAGCTTTTCGAACTTCCAAAAGTAGAACCTGTAGAAAAGGCAAAACAAGATATTGTCACAATACCTGTCGTGACCCCTCCTTTGGAAGAAGTTCAAAAGCAAGTTACGACAACGACTCCTAAAGAGAATAAATCAGCACCTCCCGAAAACGAACGTTTATCTCTAGACGCATCAAAGAAAAAGTGTACAGAACTAGGATTTAAACCAGCCACTGAGGGGCATGGAAAATGTGTACTTCAATTGTCGAAATAAATGAGTTTTAAATATCTCGAGGCTAATCGAATGATCCAATTTTTCTCAAGAAGAGAATTCATAAAATTTACAGCATTAATTCCGGGGGTTTTAATACTTAAAGATGCTAATGCCCAATCGCTGGTTAATGAAAGCGATCCCCAAGCTGCAGCACTTGGCTACAGAAATGTAGCAAGTGATGTACTTTCAAAATTTAAAAAGTATGCTGCTGGGCAAAACTGTAGCAACTGTGCTCTATTTTCAAACGCAGCTAGCGGCCTTGGGCGATGCCCACTATTTGCGAATAAATTTGTTTCAGCTAGCGGATGGTGCAGTGCGTATGCCGCGCGCTCTGGTGTATCAACCCCACCACCAGTAAACACCCAAAATGATGAAGTTAAAAAACTTCAGGCTGAGGTTTCTAGACTGCAGGAATTAGAAAAGGCGAAACAAGAACCGATTCAAGCTGAAGCGGTTATAAAAAATGCAACGCCTGAAAGTGAACGCCTTTCATTAGAGGCTTCTAAAAAGAAGTGTACGGAACTAGGATTCAAACCAGCAACGGAGGTGCATGGAAAATGCGTGCTTCAATTGTCAAAGTAGCTAAACATGTTTAATTTTTTTATTACATTGTTTGTAATTTTTTTTTCAGCTAATACTATTGCATCGTCTAACCTACCAGATTGCACTTCCAGTGATTCAAAATACTGGCATCAATGCTTTGGAATTAAGATATTTACCGATGGGAGTCGATATGTAGGAGAGTTCATAGGAGGTAACTACAATGGAAATGGTATTTCTTATAATGTAAACCCAAGGGCTATTTCACAAAGTGGGCATTGGGTTTCCGGTGTTTTAAGGGAATCCAAAGCATTAAATATTGCAGACTATCCATTCGATGGGATAAGGCGGTCAACTACAAGTAATTCAATTGAAATTGAATTGGCAAATGAAAGAGCAATACGTGTAGATTTGGAAAATCAGCTAAAAAATTTCCGAAATACCAATTCAACCCTTTCTAATGACTCTCAAATATCAATTGATTTTGCACGAAAAAAATGTACGGAACTTGGATTTAAACCAGCCACTGAGGGGTATGGAAAATGCGTACTTCAATTGTCAAAATAGTTTTCTTATTCGGTCTTCTGTCGACCTGCGGTTTGTCTGTGGCGGGTTTGGCCGAGCACGAGGCTACTTGCTCTGAGCTTGGATTCAAAAAGAAAACACAAGCCTACGGTGAGTGTGTGCTGGAACTAGATCAACGTGAAACAGCGGGCCGTGCTGAAGCTGTTAAGCAAGTGCAGCAGCAAACACAAATTCAAGCGCAGCAAAAGGGTGATGGAACCAATGAACACCAAATGTGTGCCAAATTTGGATTTGTTGTTGGCAGCACCCCATATTCAGATTGCCGATTAAAGATTGCTATTGCCAAACGTGAACAAGCTCAAAGGCAAGCCGCCTATGACATTGAGCAACAACGGTACCAAGAAGAACAGCGGCGCTACGATGCGCAAGTCGCTGAATACGAGCGGCAAAAGGAAAAACAAAAAGGCGAGGCAATGCTGAGGTTTGGACTAGCACTAATGGGCGGCACATCGCCCTATGCCTCCGAAAACTTTGCTAATGCGGCTAGACAGTCACTTGGTATGGCGCCAACTCCGCCCACAAGACCACAGATTCAAAACTTCACTATTACCAACCCTGCTGGTCGAATGACAAATTGCACAGTGTTTGGCAACAATATCAACTGTTTTTAGTCAGTAAAGCGTGATGTACAAATTTTTCTCAGTGCTATTTTTTTTATTTGTATTTGGTAACGCCACTGCACAGCCTGCTGCTGGCACATCATCTTTAGATTGGGCTAAGAAAAAGTGTACTGATCTTGGATTTAAAGCAGGCACTGAACGGTTTGGGAATTGCGTATTGCAACTTTCGCGAAATGACGAAGCAGTCAACGCTGCGCCAAAAACCACTCCAGTCATTGCGCAGCAAACATTACCTGCGGGTCCTAAATTATTTAAAGATTGCGATGAATGCCCTGAAATGGTGGTTATACCCGGCGGTAAATTTTTGATGGGATCGAAGGTCGATCCTTTTGCGGCAAGTCCACCAAGTACCGATGAACAACCGCAGCATTCAGTTTCAATAAAATCTTTTTCAATTGGAAAATATGAGCTTACGCAGGAGCAGTGGTATTTTATTATGGGGACAATGCCGAGCAAATTCAAAGGGCGAACATTGCCAGTTGAACAGGTGTCATGGGGAGATGTACAAGAATTTCTTAAAAAATTAAGTGAGAAAACAGGTAAGCGATATCGTTTACCTTCAGAGGCTGAGTGGGAATATGCGGCGCGTGGAGGAACCCAAACTGAATTTCCATTTGGCGATAATCAGATTGGGCTTGATCAATATTCTTGGTATGTATCAAACACAAGTAATACAAAGCCAGTAGGACAGAAGTCTCCAAATCAATTTGGTCTATTCGATATGTACGGTAATGTTTGGGAATGGGTTGAGGATTGTTGGAATCCTACTTATTTGGATGCTCCCACAGATGGTCAAGCATGGATAATTAAAGATTGTGTTTTTCGAACTCTAAGAGGTGGATCGTGGATCAATTCAGCGAGTAGCTTAAGGTCAGCATATCGATTCGGAACCTTTAACAGCCAAAAGGAAGACAGATTTGGTTTCAGAGTCGCCAGAGATAACTAATTTATCACTTACTCTCCAACAGTCAGCTTCCTAGCTACACTATCCATCCGCCCCTTGATGTTTGAAATCCTCGCCGCTTTCTCATCAGCATCTAGGCTCGAGCTTCTCTCAACCATTCGGATCATCTCGTTAAACTTAGCCTCGTTTTTCTTGACCCCCTCAACTTGCTTATAGCGGGTCAGCTTCTCGCGGTTTGCCTCTAGGAACTCTCTGGCCTCATCAGGCTTTCTGTCTTTTTGAAGCTGACGCCAAGTTGCGTAGGTTTTTTCAAGCTCTTTTGCTTGCTCGTACATCTGGCTTACATACCGGGACTGATCAGAGGGCAGACTGGAAACTAAATTCCCAGATGCTACTTTCCAAATGTCACTTGCCGGCTTGGTTACTTGACCTGTCGCTGGCCGCAAAATCATGTCGGTAGCTCCCACAACGAACGTGCCCAGCCAACCGAAGTAACCTCTGATCACATGGTCAATCTGGACTGGTGAAAGAAATTCCTTATTAACCGCCCCACTCACCGCGTTACCTGCCGTGCTCAGCCCCCTGGCTGCCATGCTGGATGAAGAGTTGAATCGATACTCAGACTTAAGTCGCTCCATGCCCATTGATTCAATCGGTCTGCCAGAAAAGCTATCACTGTTTGAGTAGATGTCCAGCAGAGGCTTAGCAAATTGCGGGATCGGGTTCATGGACAAGTTATCAAGGATGATGTCAGAGACGTTTTTGCCTAGGCGCTTACCGGTCATCTCTTTACTAATAAAGAACTCCAGGCCCCGCTCGGCCAATGTGCCAATAGCGCCAATTTCAAACGGCTTGGGAATCCGATAAGCTTTGCCGCCAATCTTGAACCACCAGTTGGTGTTGCGATCCCAGTCTTCGCGCTTTTTCCAGTCGTCGTCATCTTTGAATGCCAGCAGCAGTCCGATTGAGAACATCGCTGTAGCTCCCAGCACCGCACCAAAACGCTTCGGATCTTCGTTGGCCGATCTGCCCAGCTTGTACAAACCTTGCAGCCTGGCATTCATAAACGGCACGACCTGTGTCAAGAATCGAACGGTCTGGAACGTGCCTTGCAACGAGA
>JAURHO010000134.1 GCA_030833265.1 Crocinitomicaceae bacterium
GTGGAAAATATCAAGTTCAAGAGATTTCCGCAAAACAAAACTTAAATATCGACGCCTTGCTCGATAAAGTTTTATTAGAAGCTGAACTCCTAGACTTGAAAGCAAATCCGCACAAAAATGCGGTAGGTACCGTGATCGAATCTTCTCTTGATAAAGGGAAAGGTTACGTAACCAACATGCTTGTTGAAGCAGGCACCATGCGCGTTGGAGATGTTGTACTCGTTGGCCGTTATTACGGACGCGTTCGCGCCATGCACGACGAACACGGAGTTGCCCTCAAAGAGGCAGGTCCAGCGCAGCCAGTTTCTGTTTTAGGAATTGGTGGTGCGCCAAGTGCAGGTGATAAATTCAACATCCTTGACGACGAAAAAGAAGCGAAGTCAATTGCTCAGAAACGCGAGCAACTCTACCGTGAACAAGGCTTGCGCACAACTAAACACATTACCCTTGATGAAATCGGTCGTCGTTTGGCTATCGGAGACTTCAAGGAGCTTAATATCATTGTTAAAGGTGACGTTGACGGTTCAATCGAGGCCCTCTCTGATTCCTTATTGAATCTTTCAACAGAAGAAATCCAGGTGAACATTGTTCACAAAGGAGTTGGTGCCATCACTGAAGCCGATGTCAACCTTGCTTCTGCATCTGACGCAATTATTGTCGGTTTCCAAGTAAGACCAACATTGCCTGCGCGCAAATTGGCTGAAACAGAACAGATTGATATCCGCATGTACTCTGTCATCTACAAAGCCATTGAAGAGATCAAGGCTGCGATGGAAGGGATGTTGTCACCAGATATCGAAGAAAAAGTACTGGGTTCTGCCGAAGTACGCGAAACTTTCGAAATTACGAAAGTGGGTACCATTGCCGGTTGTTACGTACTAGACGGAACCATCAAACGCAGCTCGAAAATTCGCCTTATCCGCGACGGTATTGTGATTCACTCAGGTTCATTGGGTTCTTTGAAGCGTTTCAAAGACGACGTCAAAGAAGTGAAAAACAATTATGAGTGTGGTCTAAACATCGATAAATTCAATGACATCCAAATTGGTGACATCATTGAAGCATACGAAGAAGTTGAAGTAGCAAGAAAATTATAAACTCCAAGTTCAAAGCTAATTTTCATTAGTTTTGTAGGACAATAAATAAAGAAATTATGGGCAAATTCGGACCAACTGAAATCCTCCTCGTACTTGCAATTGTTGTGCTATTCTTTGGCGGCAAAAAAATTCCTGAACTCATGAAAGGTCTAGGAAAGGGCGTTAAAGAATTCAAAGACGCATCTAAAGGCGAAAGCAGCAACACAGAATCTTCTACAGAAATTTCTAAAGAAGAAAAATAATCGCATGTACCGATCTATCGCAGAGATTCAGAATGCCTTGCGTTCTGGTAAAACGGCATTGGACCTCGTTGAGGAGCATCTGTCGCGTATCGAAGCACATCAACACCTCAATGCTTTTCTAGAAGTTTTTGAGAACACTGCCCGAGAGCAAGCAGTAGCCATTGACGCCAAGATCAAGGCCGGAACGGCTGGTCGTCTTGCCGGTGTAATTGTCGGTATCAAAGACAACATTTGCTACAAAAATCACCGAGTATCTGCATCTTCAAAAATCTTAGAGGGCTTTACCTCGATTTATACATCTACCGTTCTTCAACGCTTACTTGACCAAGATGCAATCGTTATTGGTCGCTTGAATTGCGATGAGTTTGCGATGGGAAGCTCCAACGAAAACTCTGCATTTGGACCGGTTCATAACAACTGGAAGGCCAACCATGTTCCTGGTGGATCATCTGGTGGAAGTGCTGTAGCGGTAGCTGCTCATCTTTGTACAGTATCATTGGGTTCTGATACGGGTGGCTCTATTCGCCAGCCAGCTTCCTGGACCGGCACCTACGGCATCAAGCCCACTTATGGCCGCCTAAGTCGCTATGGTTTGATTGCTTATGCTTCGTCATTTGATCAAATTGGTTTTTTTACCAATGAGCTTGCTGACACCAAATTACTCATTGAACTGACTGCAGGTCAAGATGAATTTGATGCGACGAGTTCAAGCAAGCCTTACGAAATCCGTCAGAACTTACCTGCCAAACTTAAAATTGGGATCATCAAAGAATGCTTTTCGCATCCGGGTCTTGACCCAGAAGTCAAAGCCAAACTTGACCAATGTGTAGCTGATCTAAAAGCCGCCGGACACGAACTTACAGAAGTGAGTTTCCCGTTTCTAGATTACATGGTCCCGACCTATTATGTCCTTACAACCGCTGAAGCTTCTTCAAACTTAGCGCGCTTTGACGGTGTACACTACGGCTACAGAAGCCCCGATGCACAAGGTGTAGAAGCTACCTATGTCAAGTCGCGTACCGAAGGCTTTGGCCCTGAAGTGAAACGTCGCATCATGACGGGTACCTTTGTGTTGTCACATGGTTACTACGATGCTTATTATACTAAAGGCCAGCAAGTGCGTAGAATTTTAAAGAACCGCACCAATGAACTGTTACAAAGTTGTGACGTTCTGTTGTCCCCAACCACACCCTCAACTGCTTTTGAAATGAATGCGGTCAAAGACCCTATTCAAATGTATTTGCAGGATATCTTTACGGTGCACGCTAATCTCACAGGTAACCCAGCACTCAGCATGCCTTTTGGATGGCATTCAAACGGCTTGCCTTTTGGCCTACAAATCATGGCCAAAGATTTTGAAGAGGATTATCTTTATCATGCCGCGTCTTTAATTCAAGAAGTGCTATGATGAAGTGGATGTATTTTTCCCTTCTTCTCTTTTTTTCAGCGTTCGCTTTTGCGCAAAAGCCCGCACATCTTGTCCGTCCATCAGATACCCTAGATCCTGATCCGTTCGTCAATACGGTTCAGCAAAGCCTGAATTTATTTTACGCGGACTACGCCAATGCTCAAAAATACGACTCCATTATTGCGGCCTTGAATTACGCACCGGGTCAAATTCCTACTTTTTCAGATTCTGTTATTTGTGAGCGCTTGTCCAAAATGAACGACCTCACTCCGTTTCACCTGGACTGCAATGCCGCTACGCTTTCTACAATTAAATTCTTTGCTGCCCAGCGTCGTGGTTTTATTCGCGTAGCATTAGGGCGTTCTGCGCTTTATTTTGATTTATTCGAAGAGAAACTCACCGAATATGGCTTGCCACTTGAATTGCGTTATTTATCTGTGATAGAAAGTGGTTTGCGACCCCAAGTGAAATCGAGAGCTGGCGCACTGGGTTTGTGGCAATTCATGTACAAAACGGGTCTTTATTTTGGCCTAGATGAAAACTCATATATCGATGAGCGCATGGACCCTGAGAAAGCCACAGATGCTGCTTGTCGTTATCTCAAGCAACTTTATGGTATTTATGGCGACTGGAATTTAGCCTTAGCCGCTTATAACGCTGGCCCGGGAAATGTCAATGCGGCTATCCGAAGATCAGGCGGAAAAACAACCTATTGGGAGGTGCGTCCATTCTTGCCGAAAGAGACGCAAGGTTATGTCCCTAACTTTATTGCAGCTGCCTACATGATGACCTACCATGCTGAATACAACATTATTCCGATGGAGGCCAAAATTCATAATTCCCAACTCGACACTATGTGTTTGAAGAGTGGGGTACACATGCAAACAATTGCCAAACTCACTGATTGGGAACTCACTGATATACAGAGCCTGAATCCGGTTTATAAAACAACCTATATTCCAAAGATGACGCCGGCTCGTTGCGTCACCGGACCCCTCGACAAAATTGGCTTGCTTGTTAGCTTTGAAGACTCACTTTACCGACTTGAAGAAGCGATCTTTAATCCAAAACCTGTGGTCGTTCCCCCACCCACCACCCCCCAAGACTCCACCCAACGCGATTCCACCATTCTCATCACCAGCACCATTGATACGCTAACCACGCCCGTTCCGGGCACCAACAACTTGCTTTACCACAAAGTCAAAACTGGTGAAAACATGCGTCAAATTGCTTTAAGATACAATGTATCCATTGAGCAATTAATGGAGTGGAATGGCTTGCGCACTACCAATATTTACGTAGGTCAAAAACTCACTGTTTACTCGAGCCAAACAGCAGCTCCTGTAACGCCAACCCCGACTCCGCCGCCACCTCCAGCTAAAAAGTACTATACAGTGCGATCTGGCGACACATTTGGGAAAATTGCGCAGCGCAATAACCTCACCCAGGCCCAATTACAACGCCTGAACCCTGGTGTCAGAGTCAATAGCATCTCGGTTGGTCAAAGAATACGGATCAAATAGTTTCCGATGAAACTATCAGGCGTCATCATCACTTATAACGAAGCCCGAAACATCAGGCGCTGTTTGCTTTCCTTGCAAGAGGTCTGTGATGAAATCTTGGTCCTCGATTCTTTTTCAACCGATGAAACCGAGGCAATTTGCAAAGAATTTGGAGTGCGTTTTGAGCAAAATCCGTTTGAAGGCCACATCCAACAAAAAAATGAAGCCCTCAGACGCGCAGCTCACGATTGGGTGCTTTCTCTCGATGCCGACGAAGCACTTACCGACGAACTCAAAACGAGTATTCAGCAACTAAAAGCCAATGCGCCTGAACCTGGTATTTATGCGATGAATCGGCTTACAAATTATTGTGGTCAATGGATCCGTCATAGCGGTTGGTACCCTGATACAAAAGTGCGCTTAGTATATAAAGAGCTGGCCCAATGGGGAGGGCTCAACCCTCACGATCAGCTATTACCCTTGCAAGACCTACGTGTGCAAAAGCTAACCGGTGATTTGCTGCATTATTCGTATTACACCAAAGAAGATCATTTCAAACAAATTGCTTACTTTTCAAAAATCGCTGCGAAAGAGTTATTTGACCAAAAAACACGAGAAGACCTATGTAAAAGGTTAGCTGATCAATTTATAGATGACTTAACTAA
>JAURHO010000135.1 GCA_030833265.1 Crocinitomicaceae bacterium
TTCCTGGACGACGGCTAAGTTTTTGCCGTATGTCGTGACGTTGGTGTTGGGTTATATTATTTTTAGGCTCATTTCAAAATTGCGTATCAAGACTTGGCTTAAGTTGAGTTTAATGGCCCTCGGTTTTTGCTTGCCTTTCTTGACCTATTTTGCTTTTTACCCGATTTATGAGGCAGACCTGCAGGCCAAAACTTTTAAACCGCTACAGACAGGAATGGATTTGCCACAAGAAAAAACTTTGGTCATCGTGATTTTACCGGGTTGCCCCTATTGCATGGAGACCATCTCGCTCAGTAAAAAAATGGTCGGGCTTAATCCCAAAATTAAAATTCAATATTTGTTAGCATCAGAGGATCAAGAGGGTTATCAGTACTTCAGAAATCGCTTGCCAAAAATCATTGGTGTGCAAACAGCAACAAACAGCATGCAAGCTATGCTTTTTGCACAGGGTGAGTTTCCGAGTTTTATTTTAGTGGCAAACGGAAAAGTCAAAACAGCATGGCACAACACCCAATTTGGCGTGCGTGCCCTTGATCAAATCAATTCGTTCTTCTGAGACTCCAATATAAAGAAAACAAGAACCCTAACAACAAGATGCTTGAACCAAGCATGGCTAGATTATTGCCACGGCTCACACTCACTGGTTCAAATTTCCATTCTATTTTGTGAGATCCAGCTGGCACTACAACCCCTCTTAAAATATAATTGGCACGGAGCGTTTCCACCGCTTTGCCATCAATATAACAGTTCCATCCTGCCGGATAATAAATTTCACTAAACACAGCTAATTGCTTCGCTTTTGAAACAGATTTGTACTGCAAGTTGGATGGATTATATGCCATCAGGAGAATTTGAGCAGTGCTGTCTTTTCCGATCCCGTTGAGTTGACTTTTGAATTCAGTATGCACCACTGCGTTGGTCTTGCTTGAACCCAATTTTTCGCCATTGCTCAACAACATCTCTTGATTGGCATCAGTAGCCATTTTAACATTGCTCACAAACCACGCCGGGCCATTTGCTGTTTTGTTTTCTACAGCTGCCTGGTTCGGATTCAAGATGATGTACTTGGTATTGAGCATATTGAAATATTCAGCAGCACCAGATAAGTTAAATGCATTCACACTTAGGGTGTCAAAAATTTTCTGAGCTTGCTCTTGGGTCATGTCTGCTGGCAAAGCAAGTGCTCTGAATTTTTCGTTTTTAGCCGTATTGACTGCTGCCTTGAGCCCGCCAACTGCTTCAGGAAAATGAAAATCGACAAACTCTTGGTAGCGCTTGAGTTTGGCACCATGATAGCCACCCAAGCTTTTGTGGAAGAAACTGGTATTGGTTTCAGCCATGGTTCCATTGACATTTAAAACACGATAATTTGTAAATAAATTAAGTGCGCCAAATGCTGCGTAGTAGTCTAGGGTTTGTTGATCGGTTAGGTTCTTGTAATATTCAAAATCCGTGTAGCTCTCCTTTAACTGATTGGCTAAAGCAACAGGTGCCTTCTCACGATTCAAGATGCTGATATCTGCCGCTGAAACTTGATACGGCGCACTGGCTTCGTCAATGGTTTGATACGAGGCATAAGAACCAGTGGAGTCATCGTTGTTGAGGTAGCGCTTGGCCACACTCATTTGATCTGCTAAAACCAAGACGCCTGCAACGCCGATGAGGATAAAACGATTGATTTGAGTGCGAATGAAAACGAATAATAAACCTAAAGCCAAAATGACCAAGAAGAAAGAGCGCTGCATGTCGGCTTTGTAAATGCCAATTCTTGTATCGATGAGCGCCTGACGAAGGCCTTGGTAATAAGTAATTTGAGAAGCATCTTTGGCTTGTTTGCTGGCTTCGGCAAATTGCTTCACCTCTTGCTTACTTAGAAAATCTCCGGAAAGAGAAGGTGCATTCATGAGGACAAATGCTGCGAGAACAAGTGCTCCCATCCCAATGAACCAATGTTTCTTTTGACCATTTATGGCTTCATTTTTAAACATGCGGTCGAGGAATAACATACCGAGAGCAGGCACCATAATTTGAACAAGGACTAGCATCATTTTAGAATCACGGAACTTGTTGTACATCGGAAACTTATTGATGAACAACTCATTGAAGAAGTTCATTTGGTTTGAGGCCAAAAAGAAAACCAAAATGGTCAAGACTAAAAATGGCCAGCGGAGTGCATCTTTGAGAAAGATAAGCCCGAGCGCAAAGAACACGAGCATAACCACACCAAAATAGAAAGCACCGCCACTCATGCGCTGCCCACCCCAATATTGATCCATTTGACCAACCTGTTCTGAATAGTTGTAGTCTACGTCAGCAAGTGCTTCAGGATTGTTGGCGATGTAATCATTTTTGCCTCCCTTGGCATTTGGTGCATAAATAGATAACAATTCGTTTTCACCGTAGTTGTATTCAAGAATGTAAGAAGAAGCAAGCCCTTCTTTTTCCATACTTTGACTTGCTGCTTTTGGTTTGATCGTTAGTTCTGAGGTGCCGCGGGTGGTCGATTTGCTATATTCGAGCGTTGGCAATAACAGACTGGCATTGGCCAAGAGTGCCAAGACACTAGCCACTGCTAAAGCTGGAATTGATTTACTTAAAGCACGCCACTCTTTGGCAAGCCCCAAACGAATGATTTCTGTGAGGGCAACAGCCACTAAAATGAAGGCTAAATAATAGGTCATTTGGAGGTGGTTGGCACTGATGTTGAGCCCCATGAAAAGGGCAAAAATACCGGCGCCCAAAAGCCAGCGGCCTCTAAAAGCCAAGATGAGCCCCCCAAGAGCAGGTGCCATATAAGCGATGGCATTGACCTTTGACATATGGCCTGCACCAAGGTAGAGAATGTTTATTGTTGAGAAACCATAAGCGACAGCACCAATCATAGACAACCATGGGTTGATGCGCAAGCAGAGCCCAAGGATGTAAAAACCTAGCATACTGATAAAAAGAATGCCAACCGGACGCGGCAAGCCTAATTTAATGACTTGGTCAAGGGTGGTGAGTAAATTGGAATCTTGGGTCACGGAGATTTGGTAACTCGGCATGCCGCCAAACATGGCGTTGGTCCACATGGTTTGCTCGCCATTGTGGGTAAGTTTGTAATCGAAAATTTCTTTGGACATGCCTTGAAATTGTCTGATATCGCTTTGTTTGAGCGTGTAGCCATTGTACAAAGGCGAGAAATAAATGGAAGGCAAAATGACGAACATCAAGACTGCAATCAGGTGAGGAAGCAGTGATTTAATAGAAACTTTCATAAACTTATTTTGTGTGAAATTAAGTAATTAATGGCTAGGATTTGCATAGCGCTTGACGTCTGAGCTCGTGATGGTTTGATCGCTGAGGATGACCAAACGCTCAATGATGTTGCGCAATTCTCGGATGTTACCCGTCCAGTTCAAAGCCTGTAGCGCTTCTATGGCTGCTGTATCAATGGCTTTTTTAGGGATGCCGTGATCTTGGCAAATGAGCTGTAAAAAATGTTCAGTGAGCATCGGGATATCTTCACGGCGCTCATTGAGTGAAGGCACATGAATTAAAATCACGGCCAAGCGGTGAAAAAGATCCTCGCGAAAACGCCCTTCTTTGATTTCGAGCTGAAGGTCCTTGTTGGTGGCTGCCAACACACGGCAATCGACTTTGATGTCTTTTTCACCACCCACACGCTGAATCAGGTTTTCTTGTAAGGCTCTGAGCACTTTTGCTTGCGCAGCCAAAGACATATCGCCAATTTCATCTAAAAATAGTGTACCACCCGAGGCCAATTCAAACTTTCCTTTGCGGTCTTTGACAGCAGAAGTAAATGCGCCTTTTTCATGGCCAAATAATTCGCTTTCTATGAGCTCAGCTGGGATAGCAGCACAATTCACCTCGATGAACGGCGCTTTATTGCGATTTGACAACTCGTGTAAAGACCGCGCCACCAATTCTTTACCTGTGCCATTGGCGCCCGTGATCAAGACACGCGCATCTGACGGAGCCACTTTTTCAATCATGGCTGTGATTTCTTGGATGGCCGGAGTTTGCCCAATGATGTGGGTACCTTTGATTTTCTTGACCACTTGTTTGAGTTGAACGGTTTGTTCAACCAGATGATTGCGGTCTTTGACTTGTCTGAGTAAAACGAGTATGCGATTGAGGTCTAGGGGTTTTTCTATGAAATCAAAAGCGCCTAATTTGATGGCACCGACCGCAGTTTCTACGTTACCGTGACCAGAAATCATGACGACCGGCGTGTCAAGTTGTTTCTTTTTAATTTGCTCTAGCAGTTCAATGCCATCCATATGGGGCATTTTGATATCGGAGAAGATGAGATCAAAAGTGCGCTGTTCTAAAAGCTGCAAGGCCTGAACCCCACTTTCTGCTTCTTGAACCTGACAATTTTCAAACTCTAAAATTTCTTTGAGCGCCCTGCGAATAGCGCGTTCATCATCAATGAGTAAAATATGCATGGCTATTTGACTGTGCGTTCTAACATGGGTACAAACTTAAAAGTACCAAATTCTGTGATATCGATATCGGTTTCGGTGGTTTTTTGGATCCTGAGCATTTTTTGCTCAGCACCCTCCCCTACTGGAATAACCATAATACCGCCTACTTTGAGTTGAGATAATAATTCTTGTGGAACATCTGGCGCACCACAAGTTACAAGAATTCGATCATAGGGTGCGTAAACCTTGTTGCCCTTATAGCCATCGCCAAAAAACAGGCTTGCATTGAAACGAAAAAAGTCGAGTATGCGGCGTGCAGCAACATGCAAGGGCTGGTGTCTCTCAATGGAATATACCCTTGCGCCCAACTGGCACAAAATACAGGTTTGAAACCCTGAACCCGTTCCAATTTCTAGGACCTTCATGCTTTTTTCAAGCTCCAATAATTGCGTCTGGAAAGCCACCGTAAAC
>JAURHO010000136.1 GCA_030833265.1 Crocinitomicaceae bacterium
CCCTATTCTTTTCAAGGGCTAGGCCTCGAGGGCTTAGAATTATTAGCAAAAATGCGCCAAGAATACGGCTTAAGTGTGATCACAGAAGCCCGCGACGCCACGCACATTGACGAAATCATTGAACACACTGACATCATTCAGGTTGGTGCCAAAGCCATGTACGATCAAGGAATTTTGCGCGCTTGTTCTAAAATTAAGAAACCCGTTTTAATCAAAAGAGGTTTCGGTACCACCTTGCAAGAATTTGTACAGGCGGCCGAATTTGTACTTTCAGGTGGAAATGAAAATGTAGTACTCTGCGAACGCGGTATCCGCACCTTTGAAACAGGCACGCGTTTCACCCTAGACCTTTGCGGGGTGGCTTGGTTACAAGAACATTGCAATTTACCAATCGTACTCGACCCTTCGCATGCAATGGGTTACGCCTATGGCGTGAATCCGTTAGCCCGTGCTTGTGTGGCTATGGGCATTGATGGCTTACTTATTGAAGCTCACCCGAATCCGAAAGTGGCCAAGTCTGATGCTTCTCAACAACTCAACTATAACGAATTCCAGACCTTAAGAGACGACCTACAGAAAGTAGCTCATAGTGTTGGTTATCAAATTGTTTAACTATGTTACTTGAATTAAATATCAAAGGTTTGTGCCAGAAACACGGCATCAAGTTTGACGATTTTTTGGCTGACCTCGACGTAGATCACGTCCAAGAATTGTCGCTTTACGACCTCGAGGCCATTTGTGAAGAATATGAGCTTGACCTCCAAGCACTCCTTTTCAAACCACTATTTCAGCGCTCTGTTTTGGATGCCAAAATCAAAGACATCAAAATGCTGATCCTCGATGTCGATGGTGTATTAACCGATGGCGGCATGTATGTCAGTGAAAAAGGCGATCAAATGAAGCGCTACCACACCCAAGATGGCTTGGCTTTGCTCAATTTAAGTAAAGCAGGTCAGCTGCAACTTGGCATCATTTCCTCAGGTTTCACCGAACACATGGTTCAGGACCGCGCCAAACTGCTGGGCATCAATCACGTTTATGTTGGGCAAGAACCCAAATTAGCTATCCTCGAAAAATGGTGTACTGAGCTTGGACTGAAAATAAACGAAGTTGCCTTTATTGGCGACGACATCAATGACCTCAAAGTGATGGAAGCCGTTGGCTTGGCTGTTGCACCTGCTTCAGCCGTGCCGTCAATTAAAAGCATTGCAGATATCATCTTGACACGCAAAGGCGGAGACGCTTGTGTCCGAGAATTTATTGATCATTACCTTTCTTAAACAAATCATGTCCATCATCAACATTGGCATTATTCGCGAAGGCAAAACACCCCCAGATTTCCGGGTGCCACTCAGCCCCGAACAATGCAAACAACTGCAAGACACTTACCCTCAGGTTAAAGTTACGATACAAACCAGCCCTATTCGCTGTTTTTCAGACCAAGCGTATATAGACCAAGGCCTGACTGTTCAAGAAGACCTCAGCCATTGCGATATCTTACTTGGTGTCAAGGAAGTCCCGAAAGCGCAATTGATCCCGAACAAAACTTATTTATTCTTCTCGCACACCATTAAGAAGCAACCGTATAACCGAGCGCTTTTGCAAGAAATTTTAAACAAGCAAATTCGCTTAGTTGACTACGAAGTACTCAAAGATGCTCAAAATAAGCGCATTACTGGCTTTGGGCGTTATGCCGGAATTGTAGGCGCCTACAACGGCTTTTTAACATTTGGGCTTCAAACAAAAAGTTTTGAATTGAAGCCGGCACACCTTTGCCATGATCGCAAAGAGGTAGAAAGCGAATTGAAGAAGGTGAAACTCCCTTCAAATTTCCGTTGTGTTTTGACCGGCTTTGGTAAAGTAGGACACGGCGCACGCGAAATCATTTCTTTACTTCCCATTAAAGAGGTGAGTGCTGAATCGTTTTTAAATGATACGCATCTAGAACCTGTTTTTACGCATCTAGATACCCACCAATATTTTGCCCGCAAAGCAGATAATGGCTTCGATAAAGCCGATTTTTACGCAAATCCTGAAAATTACAAAAGCAATTTTGAAGCCTTTTCTCAAATTGCCGATATGTACATTCCGTGTCATTTTTGGTCTGCGAAATCACCCTTGATTTTAACGCAAGACATGTTGCGCTCAGCGCAAAACCGCATCAAATTAGTTGCCGACATTTCTTGTGATATTGCAGGGCCTATTGCCTGCACCATTCGCCCAAGTAAAATAGGCAACTCCTACTACGGCTATGACCCACAAACGGGTCTTGAGGTGCCGTTTGACCAAACCGGAGCAATTGCCGTGATGGCCGTTGACAACTTACCTTGCGAATTACCAAAAGATGCTTCGATAGATTTCGGGAAACAGTTACTCAACAATGTTTTTCCGGCCTTGCTCGGCGAGGACCCAGATCAAATCATTTATCGTGCGTCTGAAACTACGGTAGATGGTCAGTTAAACGAACCCTTTTTGTATTTGCAAGATTACCTTAATGAAAGTCATTAATGCCGAACTTTTTTGACCAACATATTCAAAATATCCAAGATTGGGAAATAGGCACTTATGAAAACTGTGCGTTTTCTGGGCTTGATTTCAAGCAAACACCAATCAAAGGTGCTAAATTCATTGAATGTCGTTTCCACGATTGTGATTTATCAAACATCAGTGTCTCGGGCTGTTCATTTCAAGCAGTTACATTCGAAAAATGTAAATTGCAAGGCATTCAATTTGAAGCTGCAAGTACTTTTGGTTTTGAATGTGTCTTTAAAAATTGCCTGCTCCGTCACGCTACTTTTTATCAGGTCAATTTGCAACAAAGTTCGTTTCAAGGCGCTGACCTCACTGAAGTTGACTTTACAGAAATCAAGGCACAAGGAACCGCTTTTGTAAATTGTAACCTTGTAGGCGCTATTTTTGAAAATGCCGATCTTCGCAAAGCTAATTTTGAATCATCTGTGAATTTATTGCTCGATCCAGCGCAAAATCAGGTCAAAAGCATGCAAGTCAATAGTGGACAACTCGCCGGATTACTCACTAAATATCAGCTAACAATCAAAGGCTAAAGATATTTCTCTAATTTTGATCTATGTTGGAAAAAGGGAATAAACGCATCATTACAGGTTGGGTATTTTACGACTGGGCCAACTCTGTCTATCCATTAATCATTAGTTCGGCTATCTTTCCGATCTTGTTTGAAACGCAAACAAGCGTAAAAAATGACGCCGGTAAAACGATCTATGACACGGTCTCATTCTTTGGCCGAGAATTTCACAACACCGAATTCTATGCTTACGTCATTTGCCTCTCCTACATCATTGTAGCTTTGATCTCACCGTTGCTTTCTGGTATTGCAGATGCAGGTGGCAAGCGCAAACTCTTCATGCAATTTTTCTGCTACTTAGGTGCAGCTGCAAGTGGCTTGTTATATTTCTTCAATGCGCCACCCGATGGCACACCCGGGCAAACTCCTTTTATCATCAATTGGAGTATTTTACCTCTCTTTTTTGGTTCCATTGGTTTTTGGGCAAGTTTAGTTTACTACAACGCTTATTTACCAGATATTGCCGAACCCGCTGACCACGACAAAGTATCAGCTCGCGGCTATTCGATGGGCTATCTCGGTAGCTCTACACTCCTGATCATCATTTTGGTGCTGACCGTTTTTACCAAAGTTATTCCGATCAAATGGGCCTTTCCTCTTGTAAGTCTTTGGTGGATCAGTTTTGCAACCTTTTCATTCTCGAGACTTCCAAAAACGAATGCCACTAAAGCTGGTGGCTCCAACCTCATCTCACAAGGATACAAAGAAGTGTTCCAGGTTTGGAAACAGATCCGCCTCAATAAAACCTTGAAAGGTTATTTGGGTTCTTATTTCATGTTTAACATGGCTGTGCAAACCATTATGGTTATGGCGGTTGCATTTGCCAACAAAGAAGTCATTGGCATCAAACAACAGGACCTCATTATTTCAATTTTGATCATTCAGTTCATCGGAATAGCAGGCGCCTACCTGATGTCTTTTGTATCCAAGAAAATTGGCAACTTCAAAGCACTTGGTATATCCATTGCAATCTGGATTTTACTCTGTATCTATGTGTATCAATTTGTTTGGTATCCATGGCAATTTTATATTGCAGCAGCATGCGTTGGCTTAGTCATGGGAGGCATTCAGTCGCTTTCTAGATCTACCTATTCTAAATTATTACCAGAAACCAAAGACCTTACCTCCTACTTTAGCTTTTATGACCTCGCTGAAAAAATTGGCTTGGCCATTGGTACACTTACGTTCGGTATCATTGAAGGCATGATGGATATCAGAACTTCCATTCTTGCCCTTGTCGTATTCTTTGTACTTGGGCTTATTTTACTGATCCGAATTCCGAAACAAAATACAACGCATGAGACAAGCAATTGAGGCCGCATGGGAAAACCGTGCTTTATTACAAGAGTCAGCAACCATTTCTTCCATTGAAAAAGTAATTGATGAACTTGACCGCGGACTCCTCCGTGTTGCTGAGCCACTAGACGACGGCACTTGGCAAGTGAATGAATGGGTCAAAAAAGCAGTTGTGATGTATTTTCCGATTCGTCAGATGGAAACCATCGAGGTCGGGCCTTTTGAGTTTCACGATAAAATGGCGCTCAAGCGCAATTACAAAGAACTCGGTGTACGCGTGGTTCCACATGCAGTTGCTCGATACGGTGCTTTTATCGCACCCGGAGTGATCATGATGCCTTCTTATGTCAATATTGGCGCTTATGTGGATAGCAACACCATGGTGGACACCTGGGCTACCGTTGGTAGCTGTGCACAAATTGGCAAGGACGTCCACCTCAGCGGCGGTGTAGGAATTGGCGGCGT
>JAURHO010000137.1 GCA_030833265.1 Crocinitomicaceae bacterium
TTCAAAAATAGACTGACCATAATGAATGGCAGACATAGCCGGGTGCATGTCAATTGGGCCAAAAGGAAGGATTTCACCTTGCTGCCAAGCACCATTTGCATATTCCATGACAAACATGTGATCGGTGAAGATTTTACCGAAGGGCAGGTTCTCCCAATCTACACTTTGAATTTTGCTTTGAGCTGCTTTGTGCACAGTAAAAGCGGTACTTGCTGCGGACATATTCTTGTTAATTGATGCGCGAATATACAGCTATTTAACTGAGCATACAACTTATTGAATTTATTCACACAATCCTTAACTTTACTTTTTTATTCCTTTTATCTAAGCCTATTTCAACTTTGGAAGTCGCGCGTCAAATACTGCAACAATATTGGGGCTTTTCTGAGTTCAGACCAAGTCAGGTTCCTATTATTGAAGCTGCTCTTGAAGGAAAAGATGTACTTGCGCTCTTACCAACAGGTGGCGGAAAATCTATTTGTTTTCAAGTACCCGCGCTCTCCAGAGAAGGGATTTGCATTGTCGTTTCTCCTTTGATTGCGCTCATGCAAGATCAGGTAGAACACCTGCAGCAAAAAGGCATCCGAGCCAAAGCAATCACGAGCGGAATGTCTTACAAAGAACTCGATCAAACCCTGGACAACGCGCGTTTTGGCGGTCTTGATTTCCTTTACACCTCTCCCGAAAGATTACAGTCTGCACTTTTTATTGAGCGTTTCAAACGCATGAAAATCTCTTTATTGGTGGTCGATGAAGCGCATTGTATTTCTGAATGGGGCCACGATTTCAGACCAGCTTTTCGTCAGATTTCTAAGCTGCGCCAATTGCAACCTGAGGTTCCGATCTTAGCTTTAACCGCAACGGCTACCAAGCAAGTACAAAGTGATATCATTGCGCAATTGGCCATGCCAAAAGCAGTGGTTTTAGAAGCGCCATTCATCCGAGAAAACCTACAGTACTTGGTGCGGCATGCCGAAAATAAAATCACGGAAATCATTGCGCTTTGCGCTCAAACCAATGAAGTAGGTATTGTCTATTGTCAAACCCGAAAAAACGTCAAAGAGGTAGCTCGGCAATTGGTGGCCAACGGCATCAGTTGCGGTATTTACCATGGCGGCATGACGGCAATTGAGCGCAGTCAGATGCTCAAAGATTGGCTTTCAGAAAAACGTCGGGTCATGGTAGCTACCAATGCTTTTGGCATGGGCATTGACAAGCCCAATGTGCGTTTTGTGTTGCACTACGATGTGCCTGCGTCACCAGAAGCTTATTTTCAAGAAGCGGGTCGGGCGGGCCGAGATGCTGCTGCAGCTTATGCCCTACTCTTTTTCAACGAAGCAGATCTGAAAGGATTGGCAGAACAACATATCCAACGCTTTCCGGCGCCAGAACGCGTGCTCTATGTTTACAGAGCGCTGGCTAATTACCTTAAAATTGCCGTTGGTTCTGGCAAAGACGAAGCTTATCCTTTTGATTTAACAGCCTTTTGCCAAACCTTTGAACTCAAAGAGCAAGAGGTTTTTTATGCCTTAAAATTGCTCGAACAAAACGGCAATATCAGTTTGTCTGAAAGTTTTTTTCAGCAAACCCGCGCGCAAATTATCGTGAGCAATGAAGTGCTCTATAATTTTCAAATTCAGCACCCGAAATTTCAAACACTGTGCACTTTATTGATCCGTACCTATCCAGGCTTATTTGATCAGCTCACTCCTATTCATGAGCAGAAAATCTGTCAGAGACTAAACTTGACAGAAAAGCGTTTAGATGAACTGATGGAAATCATGCAAAAAAATGGCCTTATCGAATACAGCAAGAAAAGCAATCTGCCCGTGCTTACATTTACCACGGAACGCTTGCCAGAATCTTACTTTAACTTAAGGCCAGAAATTTACCTGAATCAAAAAAACACGGCTCAAGCTAAAATGCAGGCCATGCAAGACTACTGCAGCAAAGCGCAGTGCAGGAGTCAGCAATTGATTCATTATTTTGGTCAAGAAGCACAGGTTTGTGGCAAATGTGACGTGTGTCTCCCCATTTCTCTCCATGACGAAAATCTGTTTGCGTTCTTAGCTCAACCCAAGTCTATACAAGAGCTACAGCTACATTTCTTTTGTAGCAAAGCAGCCCTTGAATCAATCATCAGACCTCATTTACTCACCGAAAAAATCAAATACAGCGCAGGAAAATTCTACCTCTAAATTGTGCGCTTATGTTTGAACAAATGAAGCCGACACCAAAGGCAATTGGTGCGCATTGGCTGGCTTTTTTAATACCCTTTATCGGAGGTCTTTATTTGGCCGATTACCGTGTTTTTACGGAAACAACACTCAGGTTTCTTTACTTTTTTTCAGCTTTCGTGTTCCTGCTTTTAACGGTTACTTTTTTAAGTAAGCCTGCTGTTTGGCTGAGGGCCTACCTATTGCCTTTTTGTTTCTTTTCTCTTGGATTTTGGCAACAATTTTTGGAGCAACAAGCCTTTCGTGAGGCTAGGGAAATTCAACCAAAAAATCGCGTTATAGGGCTGCTTGAAATAGAAGAAGTGCAAGAAAAACCAAATGGTCAACTGCTTTTTGGATCCTTTCAATTTCAACAGCATGGTAAAAGCATTGCTCTTCCTATTCAAGTCTACACCAATTGGCTACAACCCTTGTTTGCCCATGAAAAATTATGGATCAACTGCCAACCCGAGGTGGTTCAAAATGAAAATTATCCGGGCGCTTTTGACCTCGAACGCTTTTTACAATTGAAAGGAATTGCACATGTTGCTTATTTAGACAGTTCGGATGTTGCAAGGCGCTTTTCAAGACCAGTAAAAACTAATTGGCAACAACTTTTAACTGAGCAAAGGGCTGCTTTTACGCAGCTTTTTGAGCGCTATCTCGATGGCGAAGCTGCAGATATTGCCATTGCGCTAATTATTGGAGATCGAAGTGGTGTAGATGCCACTTCAAAAATGGCGTTTCAAGGTACGGGCTCCATGCATATTATGGCCGTTTCAGGAATGCACATTGCGCTACTCATCAATGTATTGCTGCAGTTTTGTGCCTATTTAGGCCGTTGGATACCGAGGCGCAGCGCGATCATTTTTCTGTTGCTACTCATTTGGTATTACGCCTTCCTAACGGGTTTGTCAGCCGCTGTTTTAAGAAGCGTTGTGATGTTTACTTTTCTACTACTTGGCCAACTGAGCGGCAAACAAGTTTCGTCCTTGCTATTGCTTTATTTCTCTGCTTTTTTGTTGCTTTTATTTGAACCGCTTTTGCTGTTTGATCTTGGCTTTCAACTCTCTTATATGGCCATGTGGGGCATCTTTTTGCTGTATCCAAAGATTTCAACCTACTTACATTTTCGTTGGTCTTACTTGCAAACACTTTGGGAAGGTACTGCTTTGGGCCTAGCCGCTACCTTAAGTACCGCTCCATTGAGTCTTTATTACTTTCACAGCTTTCCAAATTACTTTGCAATAGCCAATTTGTTTTTAATGAGTTTGTCGAGTTTTATTTTGGTACTCGGCATGCTGTTTCCGTTAGTAGCGCTGTTGCCGCAGCTGAATATTATTTTTAGTTGGATCCTCGAGAAAAGTATTGTACTGCTCTTGCTAATTATGGATTTTTTCGCCAAGCTACCAGGCGCTTTGGTGCAAGGATTTTCGTTTTCCTTTCTCTGGGTTTTTGGCGTTTGGCTCTTGCTTTATTTTTGGCAACGGGGTCTAAATTTATCTCAGCAACGCTTGGCTGCTGTATTCAGCGTCTTCTTTTTAGCTGAATTGAGTTTTGGCCGCATCTCGAACTATCAAACTCAGGCTATTTTCAACCTTAAACAACAAAAAATTGTCGCCATTAAAGCACAAGGAGGTTTGCAGTTTTTCGCAAGTCGGCCATCAAAAAGAAGTGTGATCCTTCGGCAAGGATTCGAGACCTATTATGGCGTGCCTTCTCAAATGAAAATATTGAACAAGAATTTTATCTTTGTGAAAATTTTAAATCCATGAAAGCACTGAGCCCAAAGGAAGTTCACTTGGCACAAGAGGCAAAAAAAGACCTCTTACTAGTAGACATCAGAGAGCCTTACGAATACCAAAATTGTCAAATTGAGGCACTCCGCATCCCAATGGCTGAATTTGCAAGCAAGTTTCCGAGTATTGCCCAACACGAACAGATTGTTGTGATGTGTCAGTCTGGTAAGCGTGCTGAAGCTTTAGTGAATTTCATTGAAACAGAACTCCATGCAGCTAACTTGTACATTTTAACAGGCGGCCTCAATGCCTGGATTTCAGATGTTGCCCCTCACCTAAGCTGCGAATAAGATGGGTGGAATTTTACAACTTTTTGATTTCATCCTGCACATTGATGCTTATTTGTTTTTGCTCATACAAGATTACGGCATCTGGATTTACGCCATTTTGTTTCTGATCATTTTTGTAGAAACCGGTTTGGTTTTTATGCCCCTCTTACCCGGAGACTCTTTGCTTTTTGCTGCCGGAACCTTTTGTGCGGGTGTCATGCAAGAAAATGAAGTAGCACAGCTCAACTTATGGGTGGTGCTCAGCTTGCTTATTCTTGCAGCAATTTCTGGCGATGCGGTCAATTATTTGATTGGAAAAAACTTCGGACTCAAGCTGGCTAAGGTCAAAATCAAGAATTACCAACTGATCAATGACAAGCACCTCGATAAAACCCACTCAGGCAAGGTAGAAACTCTTGATGAGTACCGTGCTTTGGCATTCGGTGACATCTTTACGACATTCGGTGTTTGCGAGCGTCCTTACGAGGAA